>CAYPVZ010000104.1:0-8767 GCA_964414235.1 uncultured Rhodothermales bacterium
GCCTTGCGGACGTGGTGTCGCCCGAGCGGCTGGCGACGTGGCGGACGGGCGCGCAGTACCCCCAGATTCATGCGCTGGCGGGTGTCGCCGCGGGCGTGCTCGCTGCACTCCGGCCGTCGGGCGCTGTGCGCTGGGCGGCGCGGCTCTTCCTCGCGGGAATCCTCCTGTTCTCGGGGAGCCTCTACGCGCTCGTGCTGCTCGACGCGGGCGTGCTCGGCGCCGTGGCTCCGCTCGGCGGCCTGTCGTTTATTGCCGGCTGGGCGGCGTTGGCGCTGGCGCTCTGGCGGGCCGGTGACGCCGCCCGCTCCTGACGCGAAGGCGCGACTGGCGATTCGCCTCGCCAGTCGCGCCGAGCGAGGCGGCTATCCCGCGTCCTCGTCGAAGAGGATCATGAAGCTGGGTGCGAGGTTGTTGTCGCGGGCCAGGTCCATGAGCACGTCCGCGGCGGCCTCCGGCGTAGCGTACGTGCCGAACTCCTTCCCATCAACGGCCAGCGCGTAGTCGACCTCGCCATCCTCGTCGGCGTCGAGCTCCTCCCACTCGACGGCCTCCTCGATGAGGAAGGTGTCGCGGTCGGGGTCGTAGGAGGCGAGGTAACGCTCGCGGACGCTTTCCTTGTCGATGAGGCTGACGTTGCCGAGCGCGCCGTACTCCTCGTCGTAGAAGAGGGCCTCGGCGAGGAGCTGGCGGGCGAACTGGTCGAGGTTGAAAGGGGGCATGAGCGCAGGGAAGGGGGAGAGGCCGTCCAACGTACGCCGCCCCCCCTCAGGTTGCTCGGGTGGTCATATTCTCTCGCTCTACCTCCGTCGCCGGCCGCTCGGTCGCTGCGAGTCCCAGCCGGTCGGCGAGGTGGACGAGCAGGCGGTCCGTGACCGCGTCGAAGGTCGCTGGGCGGTTGGATTCGCGCGTCAGCGACGTTACACCGCGGTCGTCGATGCCACAGGGCACGATGAGATCGAACCACCCGAGGTCGGTCGTCACGTTCAGCGCGAGGCCGTGCATGGTGACCCAGCGACTGCAGCGGACGCCCATGGCGCAGACCTTCCGCTCGTCGCCGTGCTTGTCGGGACCGACCCAGACGCCGGTGCGCCCGGGCACGCGACCGGACTCGACGCCCCAGTCGGCACACGTCCGGATGACCGCCTCCTCCAACTCGCGGAGGTAGCGGTGGAGATCGTGGAGCGACTCGCCCTCCGGGGTATGGAGCCGGTCCAGGTCGAGGATCGGGTAGACGACGATTTGGCCGGGACCGTGAAACGTGATGTCGCCGCCCCGATCCACCGGTACCACCTCGGCGCCGCGCGCCGCCAGCTCAGCTTCGCTGGCGACGACGTTCGACGGAGCGCCGCTCTTACCAAGCGTGAACACCGGCGGGTGCTCGACGACCAGAATCGCGTGGGGCGGCGTTTCGGGGGGATCAGCCCGCTTGGCCTCCACCAGCCGCTGCTGAAGGCGGGCCTGAAGCGCCCAGGTCTCACGGTAGGGCGCCCGCCCGAGGCGGAATACGTCGGCCGGCTGAGGCATGGGCGCTGCCGTGCTGGCGACCGTCGCCAGCCGGGCTAGTTCGAGAACAGGATGCGGAGGAGGACGCCGCCATTGAAGCGGTTGGTCGCGCCCGACAGCTCGGTGTTGGTGTGGACGTACTCGCCGAAGAGGTCGGCAGTGACCTGGTTCGAGATCGTGTAGCTGATGCGCGGAGAGAGCTGGAAGCGGGCGGTGGCCTGCGGCGTTTCCTCTTCCAGCTCTTTGCCCTGAACGAGGTTGAGCACGTCAGTCTGAAGCCGGCGCGTCGTCGTCTCATCGTCAGAGACGAGGGCGGTGAGCTGGAACCGAATGTTGTTGTTGACGCCGCGGAGACCGAAGAGCCGGAGCCCGGTTCGAGCATACGAGAAGTCGACGCGGAGGTCCTGGGCCGTCTTCTGGTAGACCTGCGCTGAGGCGGCCTGAAGCGTGTAGACCGAGGTCCGGTTGGTCGAGAGGCTGGCCTGGATGCCGCCCTTGAACCCGAACGTGAGTCCGATGAGCGGCTGGAACCGCTCGTTCACCGAGACCGACGTGGGCTCGTCGTAGCCACCGTCAGTGGTCGTAGCCGCTCCCTCGAAGGAGAAGTTTTCGAAGTCGTAGTCCCGGGATTCGGCATCGAAGAGAGTCGCGAACTGGGTCTGCGACGTCGCCGAGTAGCCGTGCTGGAGACTGATTTGGTTGGCCAGCTTCCGAAGGATCGGAAGCCGCTCAAGGCCGGAGTAGGTCACATTCCAGTTCGGCAGCGGGAGCGAGAACAGCCCGTTCGGGCCGAACCCTCCGAGCCCACGTGCGAGCTCCGTCGAGAAGTCGTCCGAGAGCCCAGTCGGGGAGAGGAACTCGGACTCGACGGTGCCGCTGGTCAGGCCTGCGGTGTCTTCGGTAAACCGGTCGGCGTGGCGCTGGACGACGCCCTCGTAGCCCCCCCCGAAGGCGAAGACCGTCGATTCGCCGCCCCCCGTCCGTCGGCCGAGCGATTGTTGCACTGAGCCGCCGCCGTTGGGGATGAGGAAGTCGAGCTCCTCGTTGGTGGACCACGCGGTCCGCCAGTTGAGCCCGACCGAGAGGCCACGGAAGGGCGAGAGCTGGGTTCGCGCGTCGATGTCGTGCTGGGCCGCGAGGAGGTCCGAGAACTGGTTGAAGGCGGCGTCGGTCGTGATCCGGTTGTCGATGCCGAGCGAGCGCTCGAGGCCGAGACGGTAGGCCAGCGACGGCGAGGCGCCGCTGAACGCCGAGAACAGGCTGAAGGCGCCGCCGTCGATCCCGCTGGAGGCGACGCGCGAGGAGGACCGGTAGGTCAGGGTCACGTCGTCGACGGAGGTCGCGGCGAGGAACGCGTTACGGACCAGGTGGAGCGGGTTAAACCCGTGCCCGGCTGTGTCCGCTGGGGCGGCCTGACGGGGCTGGCGGGCGCCGCTCTGGCCCTGAGCCCGCCCGGCGGCGCGTTCCCAGGCACGATAGAAGGGAAACAGCCGGAACAGCGTCCGCGGCATGACCTTGACCGAGCTCTGGAGCGAGGCCGTCGTTCCGGCCGAAGCGATCTCGAGCTCGGGCGCCGCCGCGCTCGGCTGGTCCTGCCAGTCGTAGTCGGCCGAGACCGAGAGGGGCTGAAGCTGGAGCCAGCGAAGCCACGCCAGGCGCTGCGTGCTCACCCGCAGCGACGCCGTCACGCGCTGGCCGTAGGACCGCGTCCGGAGGTCGCCACGGAACGCGTTGCCGAGCGCCTCGGTGAACGGGAGCACCTCCAGGTTCAGGCCGCCGAGGATCTCGACGCGGTCGTTCGGGAAGCCGCCGCCGTTGAACCCGTCCAGCTCCGCCAGCAGGTCCTGATACACGATGCCGGTCGTGTCGCGGGCCTCGGTCGGGTTGAGGTTGTAGATCCGCGCGAAGCCACCGTCGCGCTCGCGGACGAGGATCCGGTAGGACTCGCGCTGCCCGGCGGCGCCGAGATCCTGATTCGTGTCGGTCGCGAACGAGAACTGGAAGAACGGGAGCGGCTGGTAGCGGACGTCGATCGTCCGGCCGTGGTCGAACTGGTGGTTCCGCCGCGTGAGCACGCGGAACTGGCTGACCGAGTCGGGCTCGCCGAGGAACTGGGAGCTGAGTCGGGGCTGGGTTGCTGAGACGCGGCGCGAGGCGTCGGTCGAGAGCGTCACGTTTTGCGGCAGCAGGTTCACCTGCACACCGCCGAGCACGCTTCCGAGCAGCGGCACCGGCCGCGTAAACCAGAACGGTGTCACCGTAAGCGGTTTCGGTGGGGCCACGCGGTAGCTCACGCTGCCCGTCCACGAGTCCGAGTCCGAGACCTGGTTCGAGGGGTTGCTTCCGGTCTGAGCCGAGGCCGAGTAGGCTGCGGTGAGGCCGTCGATGGTATAGCGGAGCCAGGGCGAGCGGCTTCCCGTCTTGGTCGCCTGGACGCGGAAGTTGCGTGACGACGTCTGAGTCCGGGCTCTCTCCAGAATCGCGTCGGCGCGTTGGTCCGCGGGCAGCCGTGAGCCCTCGTCTTCGGCCGAACGGGCCTGCTCGACGAGGTCGGAGAGGCGGACATCGCCGTTGTCAGGGTCGAAGCGCGGGGTCGAGCCGTTCTCCGTGATCGAGTACGAGATCGGAATCCGCCAGCCGAACCGCTCGGGGAGGAGCTTGTTAGCATTGAAGGACGACGTCAGTGTGAACGCGGTCTGCTCGGCGAAGGATCGGCCGCCGAGCGCGCCGCCAAGGTCGCCGAAGCCGTCCTGAGTAAAGCTGAGCCGGGCGTTGAGCGTCGCGAGGTCCGCCAGCGTGACGTTGGCCGTGAGGAAGCCGCTGGCGCCGCCGTCCTCGTCGTAGCCGGTCACGCGGAGCTCGTTGAACCACACGGAGACCGTATCGATCGTTCGGTTGCCGCCGTTGCGGATGCCGAGCACGATGGTCCGGATGTCCTGGATCGAGGGCTGGCCGCGGACGGTGATCGTCGCACCGGGCGCGCCGCCCTCGGGATCGTAGATCGTGTAGCGCGTCCCGAGGTCGACATCGTCGCGGTCGCGCTCCAGCTTGGCTCGGTTGAGCTCCGAGAGCACGACGTTGATCGGGTTGAGGTCGTTGCCCTCGATGCCCCCGACGTTGGTCTGCCAGAGGCTGTCGGAGCGCGCACAGTTGAAGGGCGCCGCCGAGGGGCATTCCGGGAGGAGCGCGAGGTCGTCGAGGTCGTACGGGTAGATGGGCTGCTCGAACTCGTAGTAGTTCTCAGTCTCGTCGTCGCCGAAGCGGACGAAGACGCGCATCGAGTCCGCCCGGTTGAACCCGTCGCCGTGGACATGGAGGCGGAGGTTCGAGTACTTGGTGAGGTCGTGCGGGTTGGTCGCGTAGGACCGGACGATGCCGGTGCGTCGGCCGGCCGCCAGCCCTTCCGCGCGGAAGACGAGTGCCTGCTCGCGCGTGGCCCGGAGCTGTCCAGAGAGCGAGCGGGCCGTGTTCTGGAGCGTCCCCCGCGGGAGTGCGTAGATCGCGTCGTTCTCCTCGTTGTTGATCGACTCGATGAAGAGGGCGGGCGCCGGCTCTCCCGAGGCACCCGGCGCGTCGCCGTCCTCAGCGAGGAACCCGACGGACTCCGACTTGAGCCACTGGCTGCCGCCGAGCTCGAACGAGGCGACGCGGATGGTCACCGGCCGTTCGTGGCCCGTCGTCCAGACGCGGGCGGCCTCGACGCGCGCGAAGTCGTCCTGTTCGAGGTCTCCGAAGGGTTCCTGATTCTGAGTTCGGACGGGAATCCTCAGGAGGTACCACGTCTGGGGCGACCCCGTGGCCTCAAACGTTTCCAGCGTGTTCAGGAAGAAGGGGCTGGCGCGGAGCTCGGCGTCGGTGAGGGGGATCGTGTAGCGGTGGAAGGACTCCGCTCGGTCGAGCGTGTTGTTGCCGTTGAGGTCCTCGGAATTCGGTGTCACAGCGACGCCCCGGCCATTTTCAACGAGGTTCTGCTGGGCCAGCGCTGAGTTGATCTCGAAGGCTGGGTAGTAATTGGCGTACCGCTCTTGGAGGGTCGCGCCGTCGGCCGTGGCCGGGTACCGGTCCGTCTTGTCGAACTCCGCGTCCAGGAAATAGCGGTAGTCGTCGGCCGAGGGGTCGGTAGCCGACCGAATTTGTTCGGGGGTGTTTTCGGGGAGATTGTTGAGGAATGATCTGAACTGTTCCTGCTCGCTGAGGGGGTACGTGGTGCCGCCGAGGTTGGTCGTCGACGGGATCCCGTCGAGGCCCAGGTCCTCCGTCCGTCCGGTCTCGTCGACGTAGTCGACGAACCCGTTGGCTCGTCCCGTCTGGCGGATGCCCCAGGCATCCCGGGTCTGGTAGTCGATCTCGGGTGCCTCGCTCGATTGGAGCGAGAGGCCGTCTTCGGAGTTGAGGAACCCGTTCGGGAGGATGTCTTCGTTGAGACGGCCAAGGTCGAGGTACATGACCGCCCCGTCGGTGACCGGCTGGTCGCCGTTGGCGCCTCCGAGCGGGGAGAACAGGATCTCGACGAACTCGATGTTGTTCTGGCCGTCGAAGTTCGAGTAGGAGCTCTCGATGGCTCGGGCGAAGCCGCCCCACGCGTCGCGCGGGCTCTGGGCGAACGTCGTCGTGAGCTCTCCGTTGAAGTTGTAGGGTCCGCGTCGGGTCGGATCGAAGTAGAGATCGAGGAGGTCGAGCGAGCGGAGAGCCTCGCGGCCGTTCGGGCCGCCCTCGAACTCCCGTTCCTCGTAGAGGTCGACGGTCGGAACGCCGACCGTGGCCGGTGTGAGAAGCCGCTGGAGGCGGTCGCTCCCGAGCTGCTGTCCGAAGGCGCGGTAGCCGGCGTCGCCGATGGAGTACCAGGTGAAGAGGCCGCGCCAGTTCGTCTGGAGGTCCGGGTCCGTCACGTCGGAGTTGGCGGTCCCCGGATCGGCGCCGGCCCGGCCGGCGCCCTCGGGCGGCGCCGCCAGCCGCCAGCCGGCCGTGTAGCTCAGGGCCGTGTACGCGTTCTCGCTTCCCTCGAAGTCGTCGATGTAGCTGATACCGGAGAGCTCATCGTCGGCGAAGTCGAGGCCGGCATCGCGGAGAGCATCGCGGGCGCGGCCGAAGGCGAACGTTTCGGGCGAGCCCGGGCTGAGACGGGCGACCTCCCCGCGGAGCTCGATCCGCGACGGCGCCCGCGTCTGCACCAGCGGGAGCGCGTCGACGGCGCGCGTCAGCCAGCGGGGCTCGGCCGTGAACGCCCCGTCGAAGCCCAGGATCGTGTTGTTGAGGGCCTCCTCGCCGATTCGGAACTTGTCGCCGAGCGGTCGCTCCGCCAGCCGCATCCACGTGGCGCCGAGTCCGAATTCCTCCGAGATCCGATAGTCCGCCCGGAGCCCGAGCAACGTCTTCGAGCCGATCGAGAAGAACTTGTTCTGCTCGACCGAGACCCGGATGCGCTGGCCCTCTTGGAGGTAGATCGGGTTCGTGATCTCGACCGTACCCGAGGTGTAGTTGACCCGGTAGTCGGTACCCTCCTCCAGATCGCGGTCGCCGGCCGTGACTCGGACCGTTCCTTCGACCAGCTGGAAGCCGATGTTGAAGACGGACTGGGTAGAGCTTCGGAACTCGCCCGTGATGTCGTAATCGCTGAGCCGGGTGAGGCGGTAGCGCGCGACGGCGGGGTCCAGGTCGTAGAGCGTGGCGCCCTCGCTTGAGCCGTCGTCGTAGGTTGGGACGTAGCGGGCGACGGCGGCGGCCGGCGTGGAGAAGCTCCCGTAGGTGACATTGACCTGCCGCCCGCCCGTCCCGATGGTGCCCACCGTCCAGCCGTCCTCGATGAGGTGGATGAGGTAGTCGCCGAAGGGCTGGCGGACGGGGAAGATGACGCGGCCGGCGTCCGGGTTGATGGTGACGCCCGACCGGAAGTCGAAGGCATCGTCGGCGGCGGCCTGGCCCTGGCCGTTGACGCGGTCGAGGCCAAGGACTTCGAGGAACGTCCGCTGCTCGAACGAGACTTCGTTCGCCGGGGGGGTCGAGGATGCCGAGGCACCCGGCGGCTCGTAGGTCACGTCCAGGTCGAACGTGGACTCGGTGAGGCTCCGGCCGCCGACCCGGTAGATGTTGCGGAGCGTGAGGTCCCAGAGAGGGTTCTCGGGCGTCTGGCGGTCGGCGCGGAGGAGCTTCAGGATGGTGCGTTGCCCGGTCTGCGAGCTCGACTGCGCCGGCCGGCCGTAGTCGCCGACGGTGACGAGCCGGCCGTCGGTCGTCTCGTACTGGTAGGCCACGGCGAGCAGGTCGCTCTCGGTGAGCGCCGTCGTCAGCGAGAGCCAGCCGAGCTGGTCGTCGAACGTGTAGTCGACATTGGCGCGGAGCTTCTTGAACACGTTGTTCGAGAATGCGCCGGTGGCCGGCAGGGCCTCGCCTCCCGCCGGAACGATCGTCGTCGCCGTCTGCGTCGCCCCGTTCTCGCGGACGGACTCAAGGAGCGCGTCCGGGTACTGGTCGATGGCAGGGTCTGGCAGCGGAGCGGCCTCGTTGGCGTAGCGGCCCGTGCTCCGGTCGTACTCCCCGAGATACGCCTCGCCTCCGTCGAGCACGCTGGCGCCCACCTGGGGAAACTGGACGCTGCCTCGCGTGATCTCGCCAAAGTCGGCCAGGGCGACCGCCCACGTGGTCGTGTTGTCCTCGTTGGTAGCGTTGATCAGGCCCGGTTCGTGCTTCCACACCTCGATGCCTACGAACCGAGCGAGGCCTGGCGGAAGCTGCGGGTTCTGCGGGCGCTCGTGGGCCCGGTCCCACCAGTTGTGAAAGGCGAAGCCGACGAAGAAGTGGGTTCGGTCCTCGTACTCGTAGGGCGCCAGCCGGAATGTCTGGGCGTCGGAGCCGCCTTCGAACACGCGGTCCACGGTCTCAGCGTCCTGCTGGCTGGCGACGGCCGTGAGCGCGAGCGGCCCGAACTGGAGGTCGGTGCGGAGGCCGAAGAGCCGCTGCCCGCCGCGGATGAGGGTGGCCGGCGTCTGGAGAAACACGTTGCCGGCCTCGATCCGCTGGATGATGTCGTCCTCGTAGCCCGTGTAGACGAGAGACACCTGGTTCTCGAAGTCGAACTGGCTGCCCGTGTCGTAGTTGACATTGATCGCCAGCTTGTCGCCGATGGTGCCGGCCACGTTCAGGTTGAGCTCCTGGCCGAAGTCCGGCGCGATGGCGTTGCCGCCGGGGCTGAGCGCGTCCTGGAGGTCGCTCTGGTCGTAGCGGATGCCGAGGTTGACGTTCGAGGTGCCGTTGACGGAAAGGGCCT
>CAYPVZ010000105.1:0-8728 GCA_964414235.1 uncultured Rhodothermales bacterium
GATCGGTCATCGTGAGGACCATGTCGGGGGACTGGCGGGCGCGCTGGCGGGCGAGGGCGATCAGGCGCGGCATCGCGCGCCCGAGTCGCAGCGCGCGGACGACGACGGGCGGCCTCGACGTCTCCCCCGGCGCCTCGCCGACCGTGCGAAACACCTCGACGCCCTCGACGGTCCGGTGCGCCGGCTCGCCCGCCGCCGGCCCGGCGACGACCTCGACGCCCCACCCTCGCGCGACCAGCCCGGTCGCCAGCTCGGCGAGCAGCTCGCCCGTGGCGCCGCGGCCGGGCGGATAGGCCGTGTTGACGGCCAGCAGACGGGGGCGCCGGCTCACGCGACCTTCCGGGCAAAGACGAGCAGCCCGTTCCGCACGCCCCGGGGCAGCAGGCGCCCCAGCGCAGCGCCGAGCCGAAACGCAGCCGGCGAGACCCGCAGGTAGCTGGGCTCGCCCTCGACCGCCAGCACGACGCCCTCGAAGCCGTGCGCCCGCATCAGCGCCCGGAGGCGGCGCCGCGTATTGGCCCGGTAGCGCGTCGGGAAGACGTCCTGCTCCTCGCGGGTGACCTGGGCGCGCGACACGACGCGCGCGTGCAGCCGGTTGGGGATGAGCCGCGCCAGCGTCCCGACGTAGCCGCGCCGGTTGGGCGTCCGGGCGCAGAACACGCCGCCGGGCCGGAGGACGCGCGCCAGCTCGGCGAAGAAGGCGTCGGGGCCGTCGACGTGCTCCAGCACGAAATCGGCCACGGCCACGTCGACCGAGGCGTCGTCGAGGGGCCAGCGGGCGGGGTCCGTGATCGGGCGGAACGCGGTGACGTGCGGGTTCGCCGCCGCGGCCGGGTCGGGGTCGATGCCGATGACGGCCGTCGCGCGTGCCCTCAGGTCGAGCAGCTGGCGGTGGTAGTCGCCGAGGTCGTCCGAGCGCGCGCCCCGGCCGCAGCCGACGTCGAGGACCACGCTCTCCGGCCCGATGAGCGCGTTGACGCGCGCGTAGAACTGGACCGTCGTGTCGACCTCGGTGAACCCGCCGAAGGCGTGCTCGGGATAGACGGAGGCGAGGTCGGCGGGCACGGACGCGAGCGGGAGCGTCGAATGGTACGGCCTACGGCGTTTCCAAGCCGACGCGCTCGACCAGCGTGTCGTGAACGACGAGCACGTCCATGTCGGTCCGCAGGAAGCAGTCGACGGCCTGGGCGGGCGTGTCGACGATGGGCTCGTTCTCGTTGAACGACGTGTTCAGCAGGACCGGGACGCCGGTGATCTCGCCGAACGCCGTCAGGAGCGCGTGGTAGCGCGGGTTCGTATCCGCCGCGACGGTCTGGAGGCGGCCCGTCCCGTCGATGTGCGTGACGGCCGGGATGACCGCGCGCCTGTCCTCGCGGACCGGGTAGACCTGCTGCATGAACGGCGCCGGCGCCGCCCCGACGAAGTAGTCGTCCAGCACCTCGGCGACGACGGATGGCGCGAAGGGGCGGAACGGCTCGCGGAGCTTGATCTTGGCGTTGAGGAGATGGCGAACGTCGGCCCGGCGCGGGTCGGCGAGGATCGAGCGGTTGCCGAGCGCGCGGGCGCCCCACTCCATGCGCCCCTGGAACCAGCCGACGACGGCGCCCTCCGCCAGCCGCCGCGCCGTCTCGCGGATGGTCGCGTCGGCCGAGGCGAACGTCGTGATGCGAAGGCCGTCCTCCCGGTCCCGGAGGAGAGCGCGGACGTCCACGTCCGGATAGTCCGGGCCCCAGTAGGCATGCGCCATCTCGGCACGCGGCCCGTGTCCCAGGTCCACGTGCCACGTCCAGAGCGCGGCGCCCAGGGCCGTCCCGCTGTCGGCCGCGGCGGGCTGGACGTAGATGGACTCGAAGCCAGTCCGCTCGCGCAGCTTGCCGTTGGCGACGCTGTTCATGGCGCAGCCACCCGCGAGACAGAGCGCGCGCTCGCCCGTCCGCCGCTGCAGCGCGCGGAGGATGTGGACCACGGCCTCCTCGTGGACGGCCTGGAGCGCGTAGGCGAGGTCCATGTGGCGCGCCTCGACCGGTTCCCCGGGCCGCCGGGCCGGCCCCAGCAGGTCGTCCATCGCCGGGCTGGCGACGCGCCCGACCGTCGGCGCGCCCTCGTCCCAGGCCATCGGGACGCCATCGCGGGCGTGGCGGAAGTAGCGGAGGTCGAGCTCGAACCGGCCGTCATCGAGCAGGCGGATGAGCTGGCGGACCTCGTCGACGCGCGTCGCACGGCCGTAGGGCGCCAGCCCCATCACCTTGTACTCGTCGCCATAGGCCGGGAAGCCGAGGTGCTGCGTGACCGCGGTGTAGAGCAGCCCGAGCGAGTGCGGGAAGAACACCCGATTGAGCACGTCGAGCCGACTCCCCTGCCCCACCCCGACCGACGTGCTCACGAAGTCGCCGAAGCCGTCGATGGCCGCGACGGCGGCGTGCGCAAACGGGCTCGGGAAGAAGGCGCTCGCGAGGTGCGCCGGGTGGTGCTCGACGGCGTGGACCGGCGGCAACGCGTCGGTGCCCAGCGCCTCCGCCAGCGGCGCGCGGACATCGCCGACGGCCCGCCGGTTGCGGAGCCGGTCCAGCACAAGCGGCGGGCTCGGGCGCTGCGCGAGCGCGAACCGCGCCTTCCGCCAGACGTGCGCCCGTGTATCACGCCCGAGGGCGACGTGCGCCACGTCCGCGCCCGAGATGCCCGCCATCTCCAGGCAGCGCCGGACGGCCAGCGTCGGGAAGCCCGCGACGTGCTTGACGCGCCGGAGCCGCTCCTCCTCCACGGCCGCGACGACGGCGCCATCGCAGAGCAGGACAGCCGCCGCGTCGCCGTGGTAGGCGTTGAGACCGAGGACGTACACGGGCGTCGGCGAGGGGCTGGCGACGTGTACCGCCAGCGGGGCGAAACGACGCGAGGGCGCCGCCCGGGTGGACGACGCCCTCGCGATCCGGGTGCGGGAGCGGTTACTGGCCAGAGCCGGTCGGGAGAGCCCCCTGGCTGGGAGCGCCGATCGGCTGCGAGTTCGGATCGATCCCGAGCCGGGTCATGACGGCCGTCGTCAGGTCCACGACGCGCTCGCTGCGGTACAGGAAGACCGGGGCGTTGTTGGCGACCGTCGGCAGGATGAGGTCGTAGCCACCGGCGGCGCCCTCGGCCTGGATGGCCTCGTCGACCTGCGAGAGGACGGGCTGGAGCAGGCGCGCCTCGGCGTACGAGAGGTACTGGAGCCCCTCGCTCTCGGCCTGCTCGATGGAGTTGCGGAGGCCGATGAGCTCCTGCTGGCGGGTCCGGCGAGCCTCGTCGGTCGCCAGCGCGCTCTGGTCGAAGGCCTGGTATTCCTCCAGCTTCGTGTTGAACACCTGCTGGAGCGAGTCCTGCACGGTCCGGACACGCGCGCCCACGGCGACCTGCTGCTGCTGGAGCTGCTGCTGGACCTGGGCGAACGCCGGCATCCGGATCACGATCTGATCGGTGTCGACGAAGCCCGCCTTGAACGTCTGGGCGAGAGAGGCCGGGGCGAGCACGAAGGCGACCGCGGCGAGAGCGAGGAGTCGGGAACGAGTCATGGGTGGAGTCTGAGGGAAGGTCGGCGGCGGGAAGGGCGCGCGCCGGGGCTACCGGCCGACGCCGGTCGTGGCCGCACCGACGCCCAGCCCGAGCTCGTCCATGACGAGGTCGGTCAGGTCGTAGCGCGCCCGCGTGAAGAGAAAGAGGTAGTCGCCAGACCGGTCGAAGACATAGTCGTACTCCGCGTCGTTGGCGACCGCCTCGACGGCGGCGAGGAGCCGCTCCTGCGCCGGGCGGAGCCGCGTCTGCTGCTCACGGTAGAGCTCGCCCTGCGGGCCGAAGTAGCGCGTCCGGAGCGCGTCACGCTCGGTCCGCTTGGCCTCGATCGCCTCCTGCTGGGTCTGGCGCTCCTCGTCGGTGTAGAGGATCTCGCGGGCGGCGAAGTCGTCGGCCATCTGCTCGGCCGCGCGCGCGAGCGCGTCGACCTCGCCCTGCCACTGGCTCACGAGCCGGTCCAGCTCCTGCTGGGCGGTCCGGTATTCAGGCATCTGGCTCAGGATTCGCTCCGAGTCGATGAACCCGATCTTCTGCTGGGCGGCGGCGGCCGGGCCGACGGCGACGGCCAGCAGGCCGAGAGCGAGGAGGAGACGAGTGCGCATGGCGAGGTCAGGAAGCGGCGAGCCGGCTAGCGGCCGCCAAGCGAGAACTGGAAGCGCCAGCCCGGCTGGGCGTCTTGGATGTCGCTGGACGACGTCGAGAGCGGCGTGAATGCGTCGATCTGGTAGCCGTAGTTGAGGTCCACCAGCCCGAGGATCGGGAGGAAGATCCGCGCGCCGATGCCGGCCGAACGATACAGCCGCGACGGGTCGTAGTCGTCGAACGAGTCGTAGGTGTTGGCGGCGTCGGCGAACAGGTAGGGCTGGAGCGAGAGCTGCGGCGTCTGGAGCAGCACGATGCCCAGCTCCGCCTCGTACTTGTTGAGAATCCGGCCACCGACCGGAGCAGGCTGGCTGCTCGACGGGTCCGTCAGCCGGGGCCCGATGGCCTCCAGCGGGTAACCGCGCAGGAAGACGAGGTCCTTGCCGAAGCCGCGCCCGACGCTCGACGTCCCGCTCGCCTCCAGGGCCGTCCCGCCGACGAGATAGCGCTGGAACTGGACCTCGTCGCCCGTGAGCGAGCCGATGTAGCCGAACTGAGTCCGGATGCTCCCCACGAGCCGGCCCGCCACCGGCGTGTAGAACGCCGTGTTGAGGTCCCACTTGTGGTACTGGATGAAGTCCGCGATGGGAGGGGCGACCGCCACGGTGAGCCCGACGGCCGAGCCCGACTGCGGAAAGGTCGGGTTGTCGAGGGCGTCGCGGCTGAGCGACTGACTGATCGTGAGCTCCTGGCTGAGGCCCTCGGGCAGGACCGCGCTGTTGAGGTTGCTCACGTTGAAGAGCCGGTAGCCCAGGTTCGTCCCCGTCGAGAAGAAGTCGTCGGGCCACTTGAGCCGCTGGCGGAAGAACACGCGGCCCGAGACGAGCCCGTACTTCGCATCGCTGCCGTAGCGCGAGTAGTCGACGTTCTGGTACGAGAGAGAGAATCCGACCGGCGTCGGCCGGCCGCGAAACCACGGCTCGGTGAACGACATCGAGTAGACCTGCGACGCGGTCCCGTAGGTCTGGACCTGGAGCGCCAGCTGCTGGCCGTCGCCCGTCGGCATCCCGTGCCTGAACCCCTGCATCAGGTTCTGCACCGAGAAGTTGTTGAACGTGACGCGGGCCGAGAGGATGAGCCCGACCGTGCTCCCGCCGTAGCCGCCCGAGAGCTCGAGCTGGTCCGACGACGTCTCGGCCAGGTTGTACACGAGGTCGACCGTCTGGTCGTCGTCGTTGATGTTGATCGCCGGGCCGCCGCCGAACGAGGCCGGGTCGAAGTAGTTGAGCGTCGCCAGCTCGCGGACGCTCCGCTCGATGGCCGCCCGCGAATACGGCTGGCCCGGAATCGTCCGGATCTCGCGGCGGATCACGTGTTCCTTCGTCCGCGTGTTGCCCGCGATGCGGACGTCGCCGAACTCGTAGATCTCGCCCTCGGTGACTTCGAAGGACAGGTCGAGCGAATCGCCGGGGACCTCGACCACCTCCTGCTCGATGTTGAACCGGAAGTAGCCCTGGTCCTGGTAGAGGCTCGTGATGTCCGAGTGGTCCTGGGTGTAGTACAGGTTCTGCTCGATCCGCGACCGGTCGTAGACGTCGCCCGGCTGGACGCCGAGCGCGAACCGGAGCTGGTCGTCGGTCAAGACCGTGTTGCCCTCGAAGACGACGTGGCGGATGTGATACTGCGGGCCTTCCTCCACCTCGACCTCGACGATGAGGTCCCCGTCGCCCTCGTCGTTCGCCTGGGTGTAGACCGAGTCGCGGACCACGCGGGCGCCGTAGTAGCCGCGGTCGTTGTAGAAGCGGACGAGCGCGGCGAGGTCCTCCTGGAAGCCGGCGTCGTCGAACGTCTCGCGCTTCCAGAAGCGCCACCAGCGCTTCTCGAGCGTGTTGTCGAAGGTGCCGCGGAGCGCCCGCTCCGAGAACGCCTCGTTGCCGGTGAAGCGGATGTCGACGACCTGCTGGCGGTCGCCCTTCTCGACGTCGAAGACGACCGACACGCGGCCGTCGTCGCCAACCGACTGGCGGACGTCGATGGACGGGGCGCGGAAGCCGGCCTCGCGGAGGAAGCTGCGGATCTCCAGCTCGCCCCGCTCGAGGTCGGCCGGGCGGACGGCGCGGCCCCGCAGCAGCGGGATGCGCGGCGAGACGTCTTCGACCTCGGAGCCCTTGAGCCCCTCGATGGTGAAGCCACTCAGCTTGGGCTGCTCCGTGACCTCGATCGTCAGGAACACGCCGTCGCCAGCGATCTCGGTGGCCACGATCGACACGTCGGTGTACTGACCGCGCGTGTAGAGATTGCGGACGGCCTCGGCGAAGGAGGGGTCGCCGGGGATGAGGACGCGCTGGCCGGGCCGGAGGCCGCTGATGGAGCGCACGAGCGCCTGGCTGTTCTCGTCCGAGGCGCCGGCGACCGTGATCGAGAGGATCTCGTAGGTCTGGGTCGCCGGGGGCTGAGGAGCGGCGGGCGTCTGGGCCGCCAGCGGGGCGGCGACGAGGACGGCGAGGACGGCGGCGGCACGCGCGGCGGCGGACCAGAGGGTCGACGCAGTCAACGGACGGAGCATACGGGGCGCGGCGGAGGGGTCCAGCGACAGGATCGACAAGGGTACGGGGAGGGGCGGCGGCGCAGGGCGCAGAGACGACGAAAAGCGGCGCTCGGCCACCGGCGATCCGAACGGCACCCGTGGTCGCTTATTGCAGGGGGGCTCGCGAGTGCCTCACGCGTCGTCGACGCGGCCGAAGCGGCGGTCACGGTCCTGGTAGCTCCGGATGGCCTCGTAGAGCGCGGCGCGGCGGAAGTCCGGCCAGGGCCTCTCGGTCACGTAGAGCTCGGTGTAGGCGATCTGCCAGAGCAGGAAGTTGCTCACGCGCATCTCCCCGGCCGTGCGGACGAGCAGGTCGGGGTCCGGGAGGTCGTGCGTGAGGAGCGCCTGCGAGACCGCAGCCTCGTCGATGGCCTCGGGGTCGAGCCGGCCGGCCTCGACCTCGCGCGCCAGCTGGCGGACGGCCTCGGTGATCTCCCACCGCGAGCCGTAGCTGAGCGCGAGCGTCAGCGTCATGCGCTCGTTGCCGGCCGTGAGGTCGAAGGCCTCCTGGAGCTCGCGCTGGCCGCGCGCCGGCAGCCGCCCCAGGTCGCCGATGGCGTGGAGGCGGATGCCGTTGGCGTGGAGCCGCTCGGCCTCCTTGCGGAGCGTCCGCACGAGGAGCTCCATGAGGGCGGTGACCTCGGCGGCCGGGCGGTTCCAGTTCTCGGTCGAGAAGGTGTAGAGCGTCAGGTAGCGGACGCCGAGCTGCGCCGCGGCCTCGGTCACGTCGCGCACCGAGACGACGCCCTCGCGGTGGCCGGTCACGCGGCGCTTGCCGCGCTGGCGGGCCCAGCGGCCGTTGCCGTCCATGATGCAGGCGACGTGCTCCGGGAGGGGGCCGCGCGCCAGAAGGGCCGCCTGCGCCGCACGGTCGGCGTCGGTCTGGGCGTCGCCGGTCAGCGAGACGGGCGAGTCGAGGGTGTCCGGGGTCATGGCCCCAAGGTAGCCCGGCAGCCCGGGGTGCTCCTCAGAGCCTCTGCGAAACCATCGAGACGGGGCCTACCGGCCAGAGGGGCGCGCCGCGGGCGGAGAGCGGGCCGGCCCGACGCAGCGCGGACGGTTGCCTGAGCCCGCCTCGGAGGGCGCCCCCCCTGCGCCGTCCGACCGCCCCTACAGGGGCGGGCCGTTCGTCCGTATAGGGTCAGGCCGCAAGACCCTATGCGGTCAGGCGGTCTGCCCTTGTACGGGTAGATGGCGAGACCCTATAGGGTCGGGCGGTCCGTCCGTGTGCGGGCGCCTGGGCGGCCCACGACTCGGGTCCCCTGGCCGCCTCAGGGCCGGGGCGGAGGGCGCGACACGCGACGAGCGGCGCCCCGGCTCTCCGGGACGCCCCTCGCGTGCCAAACAGGACCGCCGGTCTTAGCGCCGGGCGCGGAGCCGGCGCACGGCGTAGGCGCCGCCGGCCACCGCCAGCAGCGTCAGACCGCCGTCGACCGGGACCGGCGTCACGGGGGCGCCACCACCGGGCAGGCCCGGGGCCTGGAGCAGGGCAACGATCAGGGGCAGGAACGAGAGCAGCATGGAAATCGGGGGGATGATGCCCCGCTGGCGGTGCCTGTCCGCCAGCGGGCGATGGAGGATTCGGTCAGCGGACCACGGTGAGGCTGCGGGCCTCGGCGAAGCTCTCGCCGGAGACGCGCACGACGTAGACGCCCGGCGCCAGACGGCCCGCCTCGACGTCCACCTCGGCCGCGCTGGCGATCACGCCGTCGAAGGCCACCGCGACCTGACGGCCGAGCGCGTCGTAGACCGCCACCGTCACCCGCTCCGCCGTCGGCACGGCGATGCGCACCACCGACCGGCTGACGGTCGGGTTCGGACGCGCCAGCGACACCGCGGCCGTCGTCACGCCGGCCTCGCCGGCCGTCGCACCCGCCGGCACGAGGCGCACCGCCAGCCGGTCGCCCACCGGCTGCCCGTCAACGATCTCGGAGCCGGTGAGGTCGAGCGCGTACGAGCCGCCCTCGACCATCTCGACCTCGGCGCCCGACTGGCGGTCGACGAGCAGCGCCCGCC
>CAYPVZ010000106.1:0-8663 GCA_964414235.1 uncultured Rhodothermales bacterium
CGGAACGGTCGTCGGCCACGTAGCCGACGACCGTTCCGCGCTCGTCGAGGAGCCGCTGGAGCCGCTCGGCCTCGGCCGCGGCGCCGACGAGGAGGGCCCGCCGGGGGGTTCGGACGGCCGCTCGCCGCACGAGGCGGCGGGCCAGCACGACGAGCGTCGCCGCCACCAGCCCGGCGCCGACGACGGCGCGGCTGAAGGCCAGCGACGGCACGAAGAACGACACGGTGGCGACCCCGAGCCCGGCCAGGCCGGCGCCGGCGAGGGCGGGACGGATGCGCCGCCCCGTCCGCCGGTACCCGCCCGCCAGCCCGATGGCGCCGACGAGCGCCGCGGCGTAGCCGGGCAGCACGATCCCGTAGTAGGTCGGGCCGAACGAGAAGCCGTCGGCCTGGCCGCGGGCGAAGGCCGTCGTGGCGAAGGCGGCCCAGGCCAGCAGAGCATCTGCGACCGGCCCGCTGGCGGCGCGTCCGAGCCGGCCCGCGGCCGCCAGCGCGGCGCGCGCGACGATGCCCAGCCGGAGCCCGGCCGCCAGCACCGCCGGGGCGAACCGGGCCAGCGCCCCGGCCCCCTCGCGCGGCGCCACGTGCTTCTCCACGAAGCGGAGCATGGCCCCGTAGAAGAGGACCACGTACCGGAGGTCTCCCTTCTTCGTGCTCTCGCCCTTGTAGTGGACGATCTGGGTCTCGGGCGTGTAGTAGATCCGCCAGCCGGCCTGCTGGATCCGGTAGCACCAGTCGAGGTCCTCGCCGTACATGAAGAAGGCCTCGTCGAGCAGGCCCGCGGCCGGGCGGGCGTCGTCCGTGGCCGGCTCGGGCCCGGGGAGGACGGCGTCCTTGCGCACCATCATGCAGGAGCCGCTCAGCGCGTCGACCTCGCAGACCTCGTCGACCGGGAGGTAGGTCAGGTTGTAGCGGCCGAAGGTGGGGCTCTTGGGGAAGAGCTTGCTGAGGCCCGAGATGCGGTAGAAGGCGACGGCCGGCGTCGGGAAGGCGCGGCGGCTTTCGGGAGCGAACGTGCCGTCCGGGTTGAGAATGCAGCAGCCGACGGCGCCGGCCTCCGGGCGCGCGTCCATGAAGGCGACGAGCGTCCGGAGCGTGTCCTCCTGGAGGAGGGTGTCCGGGTTGAGCACGAGGACGTGCCGGCCGGCCGCCTGCCGGATGGCCTGGTTGTTGGCCGTCGCGAACCCGACGTTCTCCTCGTTGGCGATGAGCCGGACGTCCGGGAACCGCTCGCGAACCATCTGCGCCGTGCCGTCCGCCGAGTCGTTGTCGACGACGAAGGTCTCGACCGCCAGCCCGGCGCTGGCGCGCTCGACCGACTGGAGCGCCTGCTCCAGGAACTCCCGCACGTTGTAGGTCACGATGACGACAGAGACGTCGACCGTGGCGGTGGCGACAGCGGGGGGGCGGGTGGCAACGCGCATGGGCGGCAATGTAGGTGCGGACACATCCCTGGTGCCGTGACGTTGGCGTTGCGGCGGCGGCGAGACGAGGCCAATCCGCGTGACCGCGAGTGGATGAAGAGCGGGGGGACGGAGGGCGCCGGGGTGGCCGGTAGCTTGGCCGCCCGCCCCCGGATCCATGCCCCGCTCTCTCCGCCACGAGGTCCGCGCGACGGTCGCGCTCGCCGTCCCCATCGTGCTCACCCAGCTGGCGCAGATGTCGATGAGCTTCGTCGACGTGGTGATGGTGGGGCGGCTGGGGGAGGCGACCGAGGCGCTGGCGGCCATCGCGCTCGGGTCGTCGGTCTATGTCTGGCTGAGCGTCGTCTGCATCGGCGTGCTGGTGGCCGTGCAGCCGACGGTGGCGCAGGCCGTCGGTGCGGGCGACGACGACGCAGCGGGGCGCGGGGCGCGGCAGGGGCTGTGGCTGGCGACGCTCCTGGGCGTCCCGTTCACCGTGCTCCTCGGCTTCGGCGAGGAGATCCTGCGCGCGACGGGCCAGGCGCCGGACGTGGCCGTGCTGGCGGGCGGCTACCTCGGCGCCATCCGCTGGGGCTTCGTCCCGAACCTGTGGTTCACGGCGCTACGCGGCCTCTGTGAGGGCGACGCCTGGCCGCGCCCGGTGCTGCTCGTGACGGTCCTGGGCGTCGTCGCGAATGCGGTCCTGAACTACGCGCTGATGTTCGGCGCCGTCGGGCTGCCCGCGCTCGGCGTCGTCGGGACCGGCGTCAGCTCCGCGCTCACGATCACGGTGATGACCGTGGCGCTGGCGGTCGTCGTGGCGCGCGGGCGGTTCGCGCGATTCCACGTGTTCACGCGGATCCGCCGCCCGGACTCCGAGATGCTCGGGGCGCTGTTCCGGCTGGGGTGGCCCATCGGCGTCGGCTTCGGGCTGGAGGCCGGGCTGTTCACGGCGGCGACGGTGCTCGTCGGGCGGTTGCCGGAGCACGAGGTCGCGCTGGCGGCGCACCAGATCGCCATCAGCGCCGCCAGCCTGACCTTCATGGTGCCGCTGGGCGTCGGGATGGCCGGCGGCGTCCGCGTCGGGCAGAGGGCCGGGGCGGGCGACCTCGCGGGGGCGGCACGGGCGGGGTGGATCTCCGTCGGCATCGGCGCGGCGTTCATGGCGAGCGCGGCGCTGCTGTTCTGGCTCGCGCCCGGCGCGGTCGTCTGGGTCTACGCCGGCTCGCGGCCGGATCCCGAGGTCGCGGCGCTGGCGGCGACGCTGCTCGGCGTGGCCGCCGTGTTCCAGCTGTTCGACGGCGTCCAGGCGTCCGTGGCCGGCGCGCTGCGCGGGCTGAAGGACACGCGGGCGCCCATGGTCATCGCGGGCGTGGCCTACTGGGTGGTCGGGATCGGCGTCGGGTGGGTGCTCGGGCTGCGGTGGGGCGGCGGAGCGCCCGGCCTGTGGTGGGGGCTCACGCTCGGGCTGGTGGTGGCGGCCGTCGCGCTCTCGGCGCGTTTTGCATGGCAAACGCGGCGGTCGACGGTCGAAATCGTTCCGCCAATCGACGAGCCGTAGGGCACGGTGGCGTCCCCGCCCCCGGCCTTTCGAGCTATCTTCGCCCGGCCCCAAAGGGGGGGCGGTCTACCTTCGCGAGCGCCCCTCAGCCCATCCTGGGGCCTTCTCACCCAGCGGTCATGCCTCAGCTTTTCCCGCGCCGGGCCAACGCGCTCCCCCTGCTCACTCTCGGCGGCGCGCTCGTCGGCGGCCTCGTGCTCGTCGTGGTGGTCTGGTACTACTTCTCGCCCAAGTTCACCGACGTGGGCTACATGCCGGAGCAGCCGGTCCCGTACAGCCACGCGCTCCACGCTGGCCAGCTCGGGATGGACTGCCGCTACTGCCACAACCTCGTCGAGCAGAGCCCGCACGCCAACGTCCCCTCCACGCAGACGTGCATGAACTGCCACGGCGTGGTGGCGACGGAGTCGGCCAAGCTGCTGCCGGTGCGCCAGAGCTGGGCGACGGGGGTGCCGATCGAGTGGGTCAACGTCCACCACATCCCGGACTACGCCCAGTTCAGCCACGCGGCCCACGTCAACGTCGGCGTCGGGTGCGAGACGTGCCACGGGCGGATCGACCAGATGGAGGTGGTTCACCAGGTGGAGCCGCTGAGCATGGGCTGGTGCATCGACTGCCACCGCGACCCGTCGAAGGCGCTCCGCGACCCGGCCGACGTGACGAAGATGGGCTACTTCGAGGCGATGTCAGACGTCGACCGCGAGGCGCTCATCGAGGAGAACCGCCAGCGCGTCGCCTCCGGCGAGGTCAAGGCGCCCCAGAACTGCTCGGCCTGCCATTACTAGCGTGGGAAGGTCTGAACGCCGGGAGGGCCGCCGGTCGGCCCCGCCGACGCTCTGCGACCCGCACCCCTCGGACCTTCCGACCTTTCGACTTCCCCCATGATCGAGCTCGACGTCCTGAGTGCTGCCACCGTGGCGGCCGACGCTGACGCCCAGGCCGTCGCCGGCCAGGCGCCCACCTGGCGCACGCGCCCCGGCGGCGACGGCGCCGCCGGCCAGCCCGAGTTCTCGGACCCGGTCACCGCGTCCGACGCTGGCACCAGCCGCCGGACCTTCCTCAAGGTGATGGGCGCCAGCGCGGCGCTCGCCGGCATGACCGGCTGTCGCCGGCCGGCCGAGACTATCCTGCCGTACGCGCACAAGCCGGAGTCCATCATCCCGGGCGTCCCGAACTACTACGCGACGTCGATGACGCTCGGCGGGGTCGGCCACGCGCTCCTCGTCAAGAGCAACGAGGGGCGGCCGACGAAGGTGGAGGGCAACCCCGAGCACCCGATGTCGGGCGGCGCGACGGATGTGTTCGCGCAGGCCTCGGTGCTCCAGCTCTACGACCCGGACCGCAGCGCGCGCGTCGTCACACGGGGCGGCGAGACGACCGCCGCGTCCGACTGGGGCGCCTTCGTGGCCGAGGCCAGCCGCCTCCGCCTCCGCGCGGCCGAGCTGAACGTGGCCGTGCTCGCCGAGCCATCGGCCTCGCCGACGCTCGACGAGGTCCGCCAGCGGGTCGAGGCGACCTACCCCAACAGCCGCTGGATCACGATCGGGGCCCACCTCGACGACTACCAAGCCCTCGGCACGCAGCAGGCGCTCGGCCAGCCGGCCCGTCCGCTCTACCGCTTCGCCGACGCCGACGTCATCGTCTCGTTCGACGCCGACTTCCTGGGCGACGAGGACGCCAACTCGGTCTGGAACAGCCGCCAATACGCGGCCTCCCGCCGCGTCGACGAACGCGGCTCCATGTCGCGGCTCTACGTCGTCGAGTCGACCATGACGGGCACGGGCGGGATGGCCGACCACCGCAAGGCGGTCAAGGCCGGCGCGGTCCCGTTCGTCGCGGCCTCGGTCGCCGCTGGCCTCGGCGTCTCGACCGGCGCCCGGGCACAGGCCGCGCCGGAGCTGGCGGACTTCGTGAACGCCATCGTCGAGGACGTGCGGGCTGCGGGTGGGCGCGCTGCGTTCGTCGCCGGCCCGACGCAGCCGCCGCAGGTTCACGCGCTCGTGGCCGCGCTCAACGGCCAGTTCGGCGGCGGCGTGGTCGAGTATCTCGCCACGGGCGCCGGGCCGGTCGAGCCCGTCGGTCCGCAGCTCCAGACGCTCGTCCGCGACATGGCCGCCGGGAGCGTGGACGTGCTCCTGATGCTGGGCACGAACCCGTCCTACGCCCTCCCGGCCGAGCTCGACTTCAAGACGGCCCTCGCGCGCGTCCCGACGAGCATCCACGTGGGGCTCTACCAGGACGAGACGGCGCAGCATTCGTCGTGGCACCTGCCGCGTGCGCACTACCTGGAGTCTTGGGGCGACGCCCGCGCCTACGACGGCACGCTCTCGGTCGTCCAGCCGCTCATCGCGCCGCTCTACGCCGACGCGCACTCCGACATCGAGGTCCTCAATACGCTCACGACGGGCCGCAACAACGCCGGCTACGACCTGCTCCGGCAGGCGTGGCGCGGTCGCCTCTCGGGTGACTTCGAGACGGCGTGGCGGACGGCGCTCCACGACGGGTTCGTCGCCGAAACGGCGTTTTCCTCGCTCGGCGCGGGTGGCGGCTCGGCCGACCTCTCGGCGCTGGAGCCCCCGGCGCAGGGCGGCATCGAGCTGGTCACCCGCCTCAGCCCGACGCTCTACGACGGTGCGTTCTCGAACGTGTCGTGGATGCAGGAGGCGCCCCACCCGGTTACGAAGCTGACCTGGGACCCGGTGGCCCTCATCTCGCCAGCCACGGCCCTCCGCCTCGGCCTGGACGACGCCGACCGGTTCGAGCCGGCCATCAACGACGAGGGCGACCGCTTCGAAGGGACGGCCGTCGTGAAGGGCAAGAACCACGCGCGCGTGGTCACCCTCACGACCGCCAGCCAGGCGACGGTCGAACTGCCCGTCTGGGTCCAGCCCGGCCACCCCGACGACTCGATCACGGCGTTCCTCGGCTACGGCCGCAACATCGCCACCGACCGCGCCCTCGACGAGGGCGGCCTCGTGTCGCGGACCGTCCGCTGGCTCCGTCCCGGCGGCGTCGACACCGACGTCTACCGCGCGGGCGTGCTGGCGAACGCCGTCGGCGCCGAGCTGTCGGAGGGCGCCCCGTCGGCGCGCGTCGAGCGGTGCCGCTCGCTCGCCAACACGTCGGTCCTGCCGGGCGTCGACGTGGCGCAGAAGAGCGACGGCTACCTGCTGGCGAGCACACAGGACCACGGCTCCATGGAGGGCCGCTCCATCCTGCGGTATGCTACGCTGGCGACGTACCGCGAGGACGCCGAGTTCGCCAAGGAGCGTGAGGGCCTCATCGAGGACACGCCCTGGGAGAACTTCGACCCGCTCTGGGGCGAGTCCAACGCCGCCAGCGACCAGCCGGCGCTCGACCAGGCGCTCTACCACGACAACCAGTGGGGCATGACGATCGACCTCAACGCGTGCACCGGGTGCAACGCGTGCGTCGTCGCGTGCCAGGCCGAGAACAACGTGCCGGTCGTCGGAAAGGACCAGGTCTCGCGCGGCCGCGAGATGCACTGGCTCCGGATGGACCGCTACTACGTCGGTGCCGACGAGCACGACCCGGGCATGGTCTCCATGCCGATGATGTGCGTCCACTGCGAGAACGCGCCGTGCGAGCAGGTCTGCCCGGTCAACGCGACGAGCCACTCGCCGGACGGGCTCAACGAGATGACGTACAACCGGTGCATCGGCACGCGGTACTGCGCCAACAACTGCCCGTACAAGGTCCGCCGGTACAACTTCTACAACTGGACGAAGACGCTTCCGATCGAGGTTCAGATGCAGTCGAACCCGTACGTGACCGTCCGCTACCGCGGCGTCATGGAGAAGTGCACGTTCTGCGTGCAGCGGATCCGCCAGACGCAGCAGTACGCGCACATCGAGGACCGGCCGCTCCAGGACGGCGAGGTCGTGACGGCCTGCCAGCAGGCCTGCGCCTCGGACGCCATCGTGTTCGGCGACCTCAACAACCGCCAGAGCGCCGTCGCCAAGAGCAAGGAGAGCCCGCGCAACTACGCCGTCCTCGCCGAGCTGGCGACGAAGCCGCGCCTGACCTACCTCGCGCGGCTCCGCAACCCGCACCCCGGTCTCGCGACCCCGTTCGACACGGCCCCTGAGGCCGACGCGTCGACCGAGGCCCACGCCGAGCCCGCCGCCTAGCCCCGCCGCCGACCCCGCCCCCCAGACTGTGGCTACCGTCACCTCCAAGTCCGCCTACGGCCGCCTCGGCGGCCCGTCCGACGGCGCGCCGGCCTACCCGGATGGCACGCCCAAGACGCTCGAGGACGCCCCGCTCGTCCGCGGCAACCTCTCGTTCCACGACGTCACCGAGATGGTGGCGTACCACACCGAGAAGAAAACGCCGGGCGGCTGGTTCGCAGCCTTTACAGCCGCGCTCATCGGTCTCGGCATCCTTGGCCTTTCGATCGCTTACCTCGTCTGGAACGGGCCGGGCGTCTGGGGCCTGACGAACCCGGTCTTCTGGGGCTGGGCCATCGTCAACTTCGTGTGGTGGGTCGGCATCGGCCACGCCGGCACGCTCATCTCGGCCGTCCTCTTCCTGTTCCGCCAGCGCTGGCGGACCTCGATCAACCGGGCGGCGGAGGCCATGACGCTGTTCGCAGTCGCGTGTGCCCTCGTCTTCCCGACGTTCCACGTCGGCCGCGTCTGGGTCATCTACTACACGCTGCCGCTGCCGAACCAGATGGCCATGTGGCCGCAGTTCAAGAGCCCGCTGCTCTGGGACGTGTTCGCGGTCTCCATCTACGGGACGGTCTCACTGCTCTTCTGGTACGTCGGCCTGATCCCGGACCTCGCGACGATCCGCGACCGCGCCTCGCGCATGGGCCGGACGCTCCGGGCTAAGATCCTGGGCTTCCTGGCCCTCGGCTGGACCGGCTCGAACCGCCACTGGCGGCACTACGAGCGGGCCTACCTCATCCTGGCCGGCCTCGCCACGCCGCTCGTCCTCTCGGTCCACTCGGTCGTCTCCTTCGACTTCGCGGTCTCGAACGTCCCGGGCTGGCACACGACCATCTTCCCGCCCTACTTCGTCGCGGGCGCCATCTTCTCCGGCTTCGCGATGGTGCAGACGCTGCTCCTGGTCGCGCGGAAGGTGTTCGACCTGAAGAACCTGATCACCGACGACCACATCGAGAAGATGAACATCATCATCCTCACGACGGGGACGGTGGTCGGGTTCGCCTACATCACGGAGTTCTTTATCGCCTGGTACAGCCAGGTCCAGTTCGAGCAGTACGCGTTCATGAACCGCGCGCTCGGGCCGTATGCCTGGGCCTACTGGATCATGATGAGCTGCAACCTGCTCTTCCCGCAGCTCTTCTGGAAGAAGTCCTGGCGGCGGAGCGTGGGGCTCTCCATGTTCATCTCGATCACGACCAACATCGGCATGTGGTTCGAGCGGTTCGTGATCACGGTCACCTCGCTCCACCGCGACTTCCTGCCGTCGAGCTGGGACTACTACTCGCCGACGATCTGGGACCTCGGGCTCTACGTCGGGACGTTCGGCCTCTTCTTTACGCTCTTCCTGCTGTTCCTGCGCTTCGTCCCGATGGTCGCCATCGCCGAGGTGAAGGGCGTGATGCCGCAGGCCGATCCGCACTTCTACCACGGCCACGGCGACGGGCACGCGCTGTCTTCTGGGGCTGGGCCATCGTCAACTTCGTGTGGTGGGTCGGCATCGGCCACG
>CAYPVZ010000107.1:0-8568 GCA_964414235.1 uncultured Rhodothermales bacterium
GCGTCGGCGCTCGAACAGACGGCCCGCGCCGACGCCTTCACCGGGGCGGTCCCCAACCCGGAGTGGGGCTACGGCAAGGTCGACGCCTTCGCGGCGGTGACGCGCGTGCTGGCCAGCACGCCGGCCGAGCGGGGCCCGGACGCTCCCGGCCTCTCCCTGCGCGCCGCGCCCAACCCCGTGCGAACCGAAGCCACGATCACGCTCGCGCTCGACGCGCCGCAGACGCTCTCGGTGGTCGTCCTCGACGTGCTCGGCCGCGAGGTGGGCCGCCTCCACGACGGCCCGCTGGCGGCCGGCGCGCACGTGCTGGACTGGGACGCCTCGCGCCTCCCGGCCGGCGTCTACGTCGTCCGCGCTGCCAGCGAGGCGGGCGTCGCTACCCGGACGCTGACCGTCGTCCGCTGACCTCCCATCTCGCTGGCGGCGTGCGTCGCTGGCGGGAGTCTCCGATCTCTCCGCTCCTCCCATGACCCGTCCGCTCCTCTCCGTCCTCGCGCTCGCGCTGGCCGCCAGCGGGGCGGCGCAGACGCCCCCGACGGGGACCTGCAGCATCGGCACCGCCAAGGCCTTCCTCGACGTCAACAACGTCCAGGCGTGCATGCGCAACAACGGTGCGCTGTTCGGGGCCGGCTGCGACGTCGGCGGGCCGTCGACGGGCTACGTGGTGCCGAGTGGGAGTGGCGTCTCTCCCTTCTACCAGGTCGCGCTCTGGGCGGGCGGCGTCGCAAACGGCGAGCTCCGCTTCTCCGGCACCGACTACGGGCCGTACGAGTTCTGGCCCGGCCCCCTCGACGCGAGCGGCCAGCCGCCCACCGACTGCGCGGCCTACGACCGGATCTACAAGGTCTCCCGCGCCGACATCGAGGCGTACGCGGCCGGCGGCGCGCCCGCGACCGACCTCGCCGAGTGGCCGGCGGCGCTGGGCGCCCCGGTCCTCGACGGCGACGGCGTCGAGGGCAACTACAACCTCGCCGGAGGCGACCGGCCGGATCTGCAGGGCGGCGACCAGTCGCTGTGGTGGGTCATGAACGACCTCGGCAACACGCACCGCTGGAACGGCGGCCTCTCCGGGTTGGGGATCGAGGTGCGGGTCCAGGCCTGGGCCACGGCCGACCCGGCGCGCGGCTACGTCGACAACGCGACGCACTACCGATTCACCCTCGTCTACCCGTCCGGGGTGACCCTCCAGCAGACGCTCGTCGGGCTGTGGATGGATCCGGACGTGGGCGGCGGCGGCGACGACTACATCGGCTCCGACCCGGGCCGCCAGCTGGCCTACGCCTACAACGGCACCGACGTGGACGAGGGCGGCTACCGGACGCTGCCGGCGGCCGTCGGCGTCGTGCTTCGGCGCGGGCTCCTGCGAGCGAGCGGCCAGGATACGGGCCTCAACTCGGTGGTCTACTACCGCGGCTCGCGCCCGGAGCAGGGCGACCTGCGCGCCGCCTCGCGCGGCACCGACGCCTACAACTACATGCGCGCCCGCTGGCTCGACGGCACGCCGTTCACGTACGGCGGCGATGCCTACGCCACCGGCTCGCCCACCCGATTCGTGTTCCCGGAGGCTCCGCCCTTCTACTGGAGCGAGGTCGACAGCGGGTCCGGTGTGAACACCCCCGGGGACCGCATCCAGGTACTCTCGACCGGCCCGGCGACGCTGGAGGCGGGCGCCGTCCAGGAGGTCGACCTCTCGATCTACTGGGCGCGCGCCACGACGCCCGGCGACGGGGCGGCGCTGGAGGCGGTGAGTCGCCTGCTGGCGGCCGTCGACGGCCGGGAGCTGACGGCGGTCGACGATCCCGTCGCGGCCGGCGCCGCGCTGGCGGTGGCGCCCAACCCGGTGCGCGACGCGGGCGCGGTGACGCTCACGATGGCCGCGCCGGGCGCCGTCTCGGTGACCGTCCTCGACGTCCTCGGCCGGGAGGTCCTCCGCCTCCACGACGGGACGCTGGCGGCCGGCCCGCACCGGCTCGCCCTCGACGCGGGCGCCCTCCCGTCGGGCGTCTACGTCGTCCGTGCCGTCACGTCGGAGGGCACCGCCAGCCGGACGCTCACGGTCGCGCGCTGACCTCGCCGCGCCTCGCCGACGGCCGGCGCCAGCGGGGCAAGAAAGAACCGCGCGGGTGGTCCGGTTCCGGTCGCGGCGACGGTTGAGTCGGTGAGTCTTCCTGCTGCTCCCATGCTTCGTTCGATCTTCCTCGCCGCGCTGGCGGTGCTCGTCGCCGTCCCGCTTCGCGCCCAGACGCCCGAGGTCAAGCTCACGTCCCCGGTCACCGAGACGGCCGGGCGCTTCGGCCTCTCGGTCTCCATCGACGGCTCCCGCGCGATCGTCAGCTCCCGGATCGGGGCGGAGGCGTTCGTGTACGCCTACGACGGAGCGACATGGCAGCTAGAGGCTCGGCTTCCCATCCCCGACGGGGTCAACAGTCACTCCCAATCTGTCGCCATCCTCGGAGACCGTGCCGTGGTCTCGAACCCCGACATCGGCCCTGACGGGGCGGTTTACGTCTTCGCGTTCGATGGCGCGACGTGGACCCAGCAGGCCCGGCTGGTCCCGTCGGGAGCCCTCACCGACGAGTTTTTCGGAAGCTCGGTGTCACTCTCCGGCGACCGCCTCCTGGTCGGGGCGGCGTACTCCCTCGGCACCACGCGAGGCGCGGCTTATGTGTTCGCCTTCGATGGCGCGACGTGGACCCAGGAAGCCAAACTGCTGGCCTCCGACGGCAACTCGGGCGATCGCTTCGGTCACGACGTCTCCCTCTCGGGCGACCGCGCGCTCATCGGGGCGCTGGGGGACGACGGCAACCATGGCTCCGCCTACATCTTCGATTACGCAGGAGGCGCGTGGCGTCAGACGACAAAGCTCCGGGGCACCGAGGTGCAGGTGGGTGACCAGTTCGGCATCTCGGTCTCGCTCACTGGAAACCGTGCCCTCGTCGGAGCGGACGAAGGCGACTCGGGCGGCAACGCCGGCGGCCGGGCCTACGTCTTCACCACGACCGACGGGACCACCTGGACTCAGCAGCAGCGCTTGACAGCGTCAGACCGGCCCGTCAGCTACTCCGACCGACGAAACGACAACTTCGGCATATCGGTGGCGCTCTCCGGCGACGAGGCGCTCATCGGGGCGTACAGCAACCAGGCCCAGAGCAACGGCAAGGAAGGACCCGGCGCCGCCTACCGCTTCACCTTCGCCGACGGCGTGTGGACGGAGCAGGAGCGGATCGTGGCGTCGGACGCGGCGAACGAGGCCTGGTTCGGGTATGCCGTCTCGTTGTCCGAGGGCGTCGGCATCGTCGGGGCTCCGTTTGCGAACGCGGGCACTGCTGGCGCGGCCTACATCTATGGCGAGCCCGTCATCCGCCCCGACCCGCTCAGCCTCCGCCTGCTGGCGGACCCCGACCCCATCCGCTCCGGTGACCCGTTCACGGTCACCTTGGAGGTCACGAACGACAGCGACGCGCCCCTCACAGCCCTCACGCCCGAGCTGACGCTGACTCTCACCGGCGACGCCGACGCGCAGTTCACCGCCGGCCCCACGCCCGCCTCGGTCGCCTCGCTGGCGGCCGGCGCCAGCGCGAGGTTCACCTACACGCTCGACGCGTCGGGCGGCGCGGGCAGCGCTCGCTTCTCGGCCAACGTCGAGGGACGCGACGCGCTGGGCGAGACCGTTCGCGCCGAGCTCCGCCGGACGATCCCGTTCGAGAACCCTGCGCTCGCGGCACGCCTGGTCGCCACGCCGTCGTCGTCGCGCGCCGGCAACGCCTTCGAGGTCGCGGTCACGGTCGAGAACGTCTCCGACGGGCCACTGCGCAACGTTCGCCCCCTCGCGCCGCCCACGATCACCACGACGGGTGCCATCCCCTACACGCTCGACGCCGGCCCGACGCCCGCCGGCCCGGTCACGCTGGCGGTCGGCGCCAGCGAGACGTTCCGGTACACCGTCATGGCTGCCGACGCCACGTTCCTGCGGTTCTCGGTCCGCTTCGGCGGCGACACCGAGGCGGGACTGGCGGTGTCGCCGGTGCAGGCCGTCGAGACCATCGAGGTCCGCCCGTCCCAGACCATCCTGGCCGAGCTGCGTGCCTTCCGCGACCACACCGCCCCCGACCCGACCCCGGCGGGCCCCGATCCCGTGTTCACTGAGGACGAGACGTTCCTCGTCCGCCTCATCGTGACGAACGACCTCGAGGTGGCGGTCTCGGGGATCAGCCCGCCGTCGCCGCTCACCGTGGCCGGGGAGGGCGGGGTGACGCTGGTATCGGGCCCGACGCCCGCCGGGCCGGTCACGCTCCAGCCCGGAGAGGACGCGTTCTTCGACTACGTCTTCGAGGCCGACTCGCAGGGTCCGGTCCAGTTTTCCGCGTCGGTGCTCGGGGAGGACCCGGAGGGCCAGGACGTGGCGTCCAACGACGCCCGGTTCGACGCCCGCGTGCGGGTCTACGTGGCGAGCATCGTCTCCGCGTCGGGGCCGCGCCTCCATACCGGGCTCCAGCCGAGCACCGTCCCCGCCGAGATCCGCTTCGTCCGGTACGAGGACACGGAGGCCGGGAAGCGGCCCGTGTGCGAGAGCGGCTGCGCCGACCTGATCGTCCAGGTCCGGGACACGGCCGGCGACCCGGTCGAGGACGTCGACGTCTGGGCGCGCCTCTACACGACCGGGACTCCGCTGGAGGGCGTCGACGGCGGCTACTTCTGCGAGCGCGTCGTGCTCGGGCAGTCTGCCGAGTGCACGCCGGCCGTCAACACGAGCCTCCTGAAGGTCCGGACCGACGCCGACGGCCGCGTGCGGCTCTGGATCGCGCTCCCAGCCGCCGCCGCCAGCGGGACCGGCGACCTCGGGCGCGAGCTCGTCGCCCGCGTTGCTTTCGACTTCCGCGACATCGACGACCCGGCCGCAGAACTCACGCTGCCAGTCGTCGAGACCGTCATTTACGACCAGGACGGGATCAACCTCCGGGGCAACGCCGGGGACTGGGGGGCCATGCTCTACCAGGTGTCCCAGACGGCGGGGAGGGTCTCGCTGGGCGAGTGGTGCGAGACCGGGGTGGGCTGGGTCCGAGACCAGAGGATCACCGCGGCCCGGCTGACGCGCTACCAGCGGAACGTGCTCCTGTTCTGGGGTGGCAACCAGATCGTGCCCTGGACCTGCAGCATCGGGGTGGACCTCGCCGGGCTGGTGGGCAGCCCGGGGGCGCTAATCAAGGAGATCGACGGGGTCGCGGACCCGCTCAAGAAGGTGACCGACTTGCTCAAGATGACGTGGTTCGTGCAGGAGTTCGGCATCGACAAGGCGAGCGACCTGCTCCAGCTCAACGGCCCGCTCCCTCCCCCGGTCGTGGCCTGGGTGGCCGGCGACGTGATCGGGTTCGCCGACGAGGTGGCGGCCGGCGTCGCGGCGTCCTTCACCGACTCAGAGGCAGGGCACCGGATCGTGATCCAGGAGGCGTCGAGCATCCCCCAGCCATTCGGCGCCACGAGCGAGAGCGACTTCGAGCCGACCCAGTTCAGCGGCGTCCTCCGGATGCGGGAGACGCGGGGCTCGGCGCGGGAAGTCGAGTCGCTGCTGTCGGAGGGCTACAAGCCGGTGCTCCGCAGGTCGATCGGCAGCGCGGGCTACCTCGTGGACAACGACAACGTCGCGGCGCAGGGCGCGCGGCTGGCGATGGTGGAGGCCACGCCGAGCGCCCGCCGCCTCGACGGAGAGCGGACCGCCCTCGTGGTCGAGGTGTCGGCCCCCGGAGCGACGGACCTCCGCGTGGACGCGTGGGAGGGAGAGGTCGGGGAGTACGTCGAGGTCGGGTGGCGGTCGGAGCTGCCCGAGATCGTGCAGGTGAGCTCGGTCGAGCGGCCGGCCTCGGGGGAGCCCATGCTCTCGTTCACCACGCCGCTGCAGTACGCCCACCCCGAGGGCGCCGTCGTGGAGCGGATCGCGCCGGGGACCCTGACCGTGCCCGCCCCCCCGATCCTCGTGCCGGAGCTGGGCCCGGCCGCCCCAGCCACGCTCGCATGGGTCTCGGAGCCGACGGCGCTCGCCGCCAGCTACCGCCTCCAGGTGGCGACCGACACCACGGCCGGCGCGCTGGCGCTCGTCATCGACGAGGACGGCATTGTGGCCGACTCGTTGATCGTGGACCCGGCGCGGTTCGCCGAGGGAACCGACTACTCATGGCGCGTCCGCGCGAGGAGCGGGGTCGGCGAGGGGCCGTGGTCACGGTGGCAGACGTTCCGGCCGGGGACCGGCGTGGCGACTGAGGCGGAGGCGCCCGTCGCGGCGGTCGGCCTCGGCGCGCCCTTCCCGAACCCGACGCGGGCGGCCTCGGCGAGCGTGTCGGTGGAGCTGCCCGAGGCCGGCCCGGCCCGGCTGGCGGTCTACGACGCGCTCGGCCGCGAGGTGGCCGTGGCGCTGGACGGGCTGCTGGCGGCGGGTAGGCACGCGGTGGCTCTCGACACGTCGCGTCTGCCGTCGGGCGTCTACGTGGTCCGTCTGGAGACCGGCGGCGCGGTGGCCGTGCAGCGGCTGACGGTCGTTCGGTAGTTCATCGGCCCCGCTGGCGGCGCGTGTCGCCCACGGGTGTTCGACCTGCTGGGCCGCGAGATCGCTGTGCTCGCCGACCGCCAGCCGGCGGAGGCAGGCTGGCATGCGACGCCATGGGCGGCCGAGGTAGCGAGCGGCGTCTATGTGGTCCGGCTGCAGACCGAGGCGGGCGGCCAGACCGTGACGCGGACGCAGAGGCTCGTGGTGATCCGGTAGCACCGTCTCCCGCTGGCGGCGCGCGTCGCCAGCGGGGCGGCAAAAAAAGGGGCGCGCCGGCCGAACCCGCGCGCCCCGTCGTTTCGAGGGACCCTCGTCGAGCGCTCAGCCGCGATCGGCAAGGGGCGTCACCGTGAGGCCGCGCGGGCCGACGTACTCGGCGCGCGGGCGGATGAGGCGGTTGTCGGACCACTGTTCCAGAAGGTGCGCCGTCCAGCCCGTCATCCGCGAGATCGCGAAGATCGGCGTGTAGAGGTCGGTCTCGATGCCGAGCAGGTAGTAGACGCTCGCCGAGTAGAAGTCGACGTTGGCGTCGAGGCCCTTCGTCTCCTTGACCGTCGTCCGGATCGTGTCGGACATCTCGAGCCACTTCATCTCGCCCTTCTCTTCCGAGAGATCCTCCAGCATGTCGCGGAGAATGGTGGCGCGGGGGTCGAGCGTCCGGTAGACGCGGTGGCCGATGCCCATGATCTTCTCCTTGGCCGCGAGCTTGCGGTCGACGAACGACTGGGCCGTCTCGCCGCTCTCGTCGAGCGCGAGGAGCGTCTTCATGACCTCGATGTTGGCACCGCCGTGGAGCGGCCCTTTCAGCGCGCCCATGGCGCCGGTGATGGCGGAGTAGATGTCAGCCAGCGTGGAGCCGATGACGCGGGCGGCGAACGTGCTCGCGTTGAGGCCGTGCTCGGCGTGGAGCACGAGGGCCGCGTCCATGATCTTCTCAGCGGCCGGTCCGGGCGCCTCGCCGTTGAGCATGGTGAGGAAATCGTATGCCGTCGAGCCCTCCTGCGTCGGCTGGACCGGCTCCTTCCCCTTCCGGATCCGGTCGAACGCCGCGACGAGGGTCGGGAGCTTGGCCGTGAGCCGGACGGCCTTGCGGTAGTTCGCCTCGGGGCTCATGTCCTCGGCCTCGTCGTCATAGGCCGCCAGCATGGAGAGGGCCGTCCGCATGGCCGCCATCGGGTTGGCGTCCTTCGGCGTGTGGTGGCGGAGGTGGTCGAGGAGGTCGGGGTGGACCGGCCGGGCCGCGCGGAGCTCGGCGTTGAGCTCGTCGAGTTGCTCTTGGGTGGGGAGGCTCCCCTTCCAGAGCAGGTAGGCGACTTCCTCGAAGGTCGTATTCCGGGCGAGGTCGTCGATCTCGTAGCCGCGGTAGATCAGCTCGCCCTTCTGGCCGTCGATGAACGAGAGCTCGGTGTCGAGGGCGGTGACGCCTTCGAGGCCGCGGGATTTCGTGGGAGCGGGAGCGGAAGTCTGGGACATCGGTCGGGGAAGAGGAGCCGGCGCGCGAGCGCCGCCAGTCGGTTCGAAACCTAGCGAACGCTTAACCGCTGCGGCGCGCACGGGGTTCGCCAGTGGACTGCACGAAAACACCGTTCAGCCGGAGGGTTCGAAGGATTCAGGATGGAGACGGCGTGGCCTCGATAGCGCTTCCGCTCTGGCGTGCCCGGCTGGCGGGTCTCGCACGCTCTTCGTAGCGCGGTGGAACGGTTGGCCGCCGACGCGGTGGTAGATTCCCGCGCGGACTCCCGCGCACCCGAGCGCCTGCTCGGGCAGGGAGTCCATCCCTTCGTTTGCGTCCCTCTGCGCATCGCGCCGCGGACGGCCCGGCCCGTACACGCCGCCCGCCCGACGCCCCTGGCGTCCGCGCCCCATGCAGCACGTCGTCTCCATCGTTCGCGTCGTCGCCCACTGGGCCACGCTCCTGGCCCTCTGGCCGGCGAGCGTGGCATCGGGCGCGCCGCGCCCCACTGCGTCGCGCCCGCGCGCCCGGGCCCTCGGCCGCCGGGCCGTGGACCCAGCACAACTCCGCCCCGCTC
>CAYPVZ010000108.1:0-8552 GCA_964414235.1 uncultured Rhodothermales bacterium
CCCTGGTCCGAGTCGTCGCCAAGGCCATGGCGGCGAACGCTGACGGTGCCCGCCTCGGCCTCGTTGCGGCCGACGACGAGCATCACCGGCACCTTCTCGACCTCGGCGTCGCGAATCTTGCGGCCCACCTTCTCGCTCCGCACGTCGACCTCGACGCGGAGCCCCGCGGTCTTCAGCGTGTCCGCGACCGACTGCGCGTAGGGATTCTGGTCGTCCGTGATCGGAAGCACCTTGACCTGCACCGGCGCGAGCCACAGCGGGAGGTTGCCGCCGGTGTGCTCCAAGAGGACCGCCACGAACCGCTCCAGCGACCCGAACGGCGCCCGGTGGATCATGACCGGCCGGACCCGCTCGTCGTTCTCGTCGATGTAGGTCAGGTCGAACCGCTGGGGCAGGTTGTAGTCGGCCTGGACGGTCGAGAGCTGCCACTGGCGGCCGAGCGCGTCGCGGATCATGAAGTCGAGCTTCGGGCCGTAGAAGGCCGCCTCGCCCTCAACCTCGATGGTGTCGAGCCCCATCTCGCTGGCGGCATCGCGGATGGCCTGCTGGGCCTCCTCCCACTGCGCATCGCTGCCGATGTACTTGCCGGTGTTGGCGGGGTCGCGGAGCGAGATCTGGGCCGTGAAGTCGTCGTAGCCCATCGCCTGGAGCACGACGAGCGTCAGGTCGATGGCGTTCTTGAACTCGGCCTTGAGCTGGTCGGGCCGGCAGAAGATGTGGGCGTCGTCCTGCGTGAAGCCGCGGACGCGAAGAAGGCCGCCGAGCTCGCCCGACTGCTCGTAGCGGTAGACCGTCCCGAACTCCGCCAGCCGAACCGGCAGGTCGCGGTACGAGCGCGGCCGGTGGGCGAAGATCTGCGTGTGGTGCGGGCAGTTCATCGGCTTCAGGAGGAAGCCGTCGCGGTCGTCGTCCGGCGAGACCTCGACGCCCTCGTTCGCCAGATCGGCGCCCTCGCTCACCGGCACCGCCATCCCCTTGCTCCTCTCGAACATGGGAGGGAACTGGGAGTCGGAGTAGTACGGGTAGTGGCCGCTCGTCTTGAACAGCTCCAGCCGGCCGATGTGCGGCGTGTAGACGGGCTCGTAGCCTCGCTTCAGCTGCTCTTCCTTGAGGAAGTCGACGAGCGTGTCCCGGAGGCGGGCGCCCTTCGGAAGCCAGATCGGGAGGCCGGGCCCGACCTTGTCCGAGAACATGAACAGCTCCAGTTCGCGACCCAGCTTGCGGTGGTCGCGCTGCTTCGCCAGCTCCAGCCGCTCCCGGTGCTCGGTGAGGAGGGCCTGCTTGGGGAAGGTGACGCCGTAGATGCGCGTCAGCTGCGGGCGGCTCTCGTCGCCGCGCCAGTAGGCCCCGGCGAGGTTGAGCAGCTTGACCGCCTTGATCGGCTTCGTGCTGGCGAGGTGCGGTCCGCGGCAGAGGTCGACGAAGCCACCCTGCTGGTAGAACGTGATCTGGCCGTCCTCCAGGCCCTCCAGGAGCTCCAGCTTGTACGGGTCGCCCTTCTCCTCGAAGTAGGCGATGGCCTCGGCCTTGGACACGTCGCGGCGCTCGAACCGGCTGTCGGCCCGCGCCAGCTCGATCATCTTCTTCTCGATCTCGGGCAGGTCGTCGGCCGAGAGCGCGCCCTTGTCGGTCTCACTCAGGTCGACGTCGTAGTAGAACCCGTTCTCGATGGCCGGGCCGATGCCGAGGCGGACGCCCGGGTAGAGCGCCTCCCGCGCCTCGGCCATGAGGTGGGCTGAGGAGTGCCAGAAGGCGGCCTTACCACCCTCGCTGTCCCACGTCAGAATCGAGACCGTCGCGCCGTCCGGAAGCGGGCGGTCGAGGTCGCGGACCTCGCCGTTCACCTCGACCGCCAACGCGGCGCGGGCGAGGCCGGCGGCGATCGACTCGGCGAGGTCGCGGCCGGTGGCACCGGCGTCGAGCGGGCGGACGGAGCCGTCGGGGAGCGTGATCTGCATGGGGGCACGGAATCGCGGGCGGGCAAGCTACCCGCGCCCGGTGCGCCGACTCCGGCCATCGGGCGAAGAGGACGCGAGAACCGGTCACGGCCTCGGCGCCATCCGTCCGTGGAGCCCGGTTCCCGCCCACCCCGCGTGCCGACCGCCCATCCCAAATCACTGATGGAATGCCCATGCCTCTCGTCTCTTGGGCCTCATCCCCCTCAACCCCCATGATGCTCCCCTGCCCCCGGATCTGCGAGTGCCCCTCGTTCGCCATCCTCCTGGCTCTCCTCGCTTCGATCATCGCGACGGCGTGCTCGGCGCAAACGACCCACCTCCACGTCGACCCAGCTCACCTCTCCCTCGGGACGACGATGTCGGACATGGCGATCCACTAGGAGGATCAGGTCATGCCGCTCGGGACGGCGGCAACGACCCTCGGAGAGGCCGTCCTCGACGGGCGCCCTGTCTTCCGCGCCGTCCTCGTTCAGGAGATCCCGACCGGCGTGATGGTCGACACGCTCGATACCGACCCGGCGACCCTCCGTCCCATCCGCTACCGCAACGCCCTCGGCGACCGGCAGTCGATCCAGGTCGACTATGGAGCAGACGGGCACGTCCGTAGCCAGGTCACGCGTGCGGGCCACACGACGGTGCTCGACACGACCGTAACCACCGAGGTCTATGACGCAGGGTCGTTTCTGTCGATCCCCCCGGCGCTGCCGCTCGTGGAGGGGTTCGCCGCCGAGATCCCGGTCTTTCACTACGCGACCGGCGTTAGCTCCATCGGCGTCCGTGTCGTAGGCACGGGGACCGTCGACTACCGGGGCGAGGAGCGGCCGGCCTGGGCCGTCGAGTACGAGTCCGCCCCCGGTCTCGTGGCCACCCTGAGCATCGACCGAGAGACCCGCAGGATCCTCCGCTTCGAGGGCGCCTTCAGCGACGGTCGGAAGTTCGTTCAGGTCATGCGGTAGGCCTAGAGGGTGTTATGGACCTGGGGCGAGGTGCGGCATCGCCTGGGCGAGCATGACGATGACGAATCCGGCGAGGTGGATCCCCGCCACCGTCTCCGGCAACCGCTCGTAGTCCCGCGCCATCCGCCGCAACCGGGCCACCCACGCGAACGACCGCTCGACGACCCACCGGCGAGGCAGCAGCACGAACCCCCGCTTCGCCTCGGTGTGCTTCACGACCGCCAACTCGATCCCGTGCGCCGCCGCGGCCTCGCGGGGCCGCTCGCCGGTGTACCCCTGGTCGACGTACGCCAGCGCCACCGACCGGCCCGTCGCCCGCTGGACCGCCTCGGCGAGCGCGCCGACCTGGTCGCGGTCCTGCTCCTTGCCCGGCGTGACGACGAGCGCCAGCAAGTGGCCCAGCGTGTCGACGGCGACGTGGACCTTGCTCCCCTTCATCCGCCTGGCGCCGTCGAACGTAGCGCGGGCCCCGCTCTCGGGCGTCGAGCGGAGCGTCCGGCTGTCGAGCACGGCCGCCGACGGGTGGGCCCGCCGGCCGGACACGCCGCGCAGGAGCACCCGTAGGTCGTGCGCGATCTGCTCAAAGACGCCGGCCTTGATCCACCGCTGGGCCTGCTGGTAGACGGCGGCCCAGGGCGGGAAGTCGCTCGGGAGGTAGCGCCAGGGGCACCCGGCGCGGATGACGTAGCGGAGCGCGTCGAACGAGCGCCGGAGGTCGTGCGTGCGTTGGGCGGCCGTCTCGGGCAGCAGCGCGAGGTAGGGGGCGACGAAGGCCCACTCGTCGTCGCAGACGTCGGAGGGGTAGCCGGGCATGGCCTGAAGCTATCCCGGCCCCTCCGAGTCCATAACACGCTCTAGCTTCCCGCTCCGCCCCCACCCTGCATGACCCGACGCGCCCTTTACTGGACCTGCCAGGGCGCCGGGTGGGGGCTCTACGCGGCCGCCAACGTCGGGATCACGACCGTCTTCGGAGAGACGACGGGAACGAGCATCGCGCAGGCCGTCGTGGTCGGCGGGCTCGGACTGGCTGTGACGCACGGCCTCCGGGCAATCATCAAGCTCCGCGGCTGGCTCGAGCTCCCGCCCGCCCGACTGGCGCCACGACTCCGCCAGCACCGCGACGGCGGCCATGATGGTCGCCGTCTGGATAGGCGGTGCAGCCGCGTTCGGGACCGAGTCGATCCGGCCGGGCAACGTCCTCGTGATCCTGTTCAACTGGACGACCCTCGTGCTGGTGTGGACGCTGCTCTACTCGGGCATCCACCTCGTACGGCGGTGGCAGGCGGCCGAGCGCAAGCGGGCCAACGCCGAGGCCGAGCGCTGGCGGCTCCAATCGGCCGTGACCGAGGCCGAACTGCGGGCACAGGTCCACTTCCTATTCAACAGCCTCAACACGATCCGCGCGCTCATCGCCGAGCACCCGGCGCGGGCGCAGGACACCGTGACCGACCTCGCCGACCTCCTCCGCTACGCGCTCGCCGCCGGCCGGCACACGACGGTCCCGCTCCGCGACGAGCTGGCGGCCGTCGAGGCGTACCTCGCCCTGGAACGGCTTCGCTTCGAAGAGCGCCTCGCGGTGTGGGTCGACGTCACGCCCGAGACGCTGGCGACGCCGGTGCCGCCGCTCATGGTGCAGACGCTCGTCGAGAACGGGATCAAGCACGGCATCGGGACGCGACCAGCGGGCGGCGCGCTCCGCATCGAGGCCCGCGCTGAGTACGGCGCCATTCGGATCACGGTCGAGAGCCCGGGAACGCCCGACCCGGCAGCCGAGCCCGAGGGTGGGGTCGGGCTGGCGAACGCGACGGAGCGGCTCCGGCGGCTCTGCGGCGATCTCGCTGCGCTCACCGTCCGCCAGTCGGGACCGGAGACGGTCCGGGCCGAGGTCGTCGTGCCCGTCGCCGCGGAGGTGCCCGCGTGAGCCGCCCCCTCCGCGCCTTCCTCGTCGACGACGAGCGCTTGGCGCGCGTCGAGCTCCGGCGGCTGCTCGGCGCGCACGCCGAGGTCGAGGTCGCCGGCGAGGCCGGATCGGCCGCCGAGGCGCGGACGCTGCTCAACCGGCTCCGGGACGCGGGCACCCCGCCCGACCTCCTCTTCCTCGACGTTCAGATGCCGGGCGAGACCAGCTTCGACCTGCTCGGCAGCCTCGACGCGCCGCCGCCGGCGGTCGTGTTCGTGACGGGCTACGACGAGCACGCCTTGCGCGCCTTCGAGGTCACGGCCGTCGACTACCTCGTCAAACCGGTCGCATCAGCCCGGCTGGCGGCCGCCCTCGCCCGGCTCGCGCCGCCCACCGACGCCACGCCCCGACTCGGCGCCGACGAGCGCGTCTTCGTCAAGGACGGCGACCGCGTCTTCTTCGTCCGCCTCGGCGACGTCCGCCTGTTCGAGTCCGAGGGCACCTACGTCCGGCTCTACGTCGGGGCCGAGCGGCCGCTCGTGCTCCGGTCGCTCTATGCGCTCGAAGCGCGGCTGGACCCAGACGTCTTCTTCCGCGCCAGCCGCACGCACCTCATCAACCTGGAGCGCGTGGCCCGGCTGGAGGACTGGGTCGGCGGCCGGCTCCGGGCCGTTCTCGATGGCGGCGAGGTTGTCGAACTCTCTCGCCGCCAAGCGCGGCTGTTCCGCGAACGGATGAGCCTGTAGGCGAGCCGGAAAGCGGCGCTCTCGACGACGCGCGCAACAATCTTCCAGTTTGCGCGTTGTTATCTATGGTCCAGAAGCGCGACCAGCAACAGCGCTCGAAGCAAAACACATGATATGGCTACCCAAAAAATGAATCGAGACTGGCGCCAACTCCGCGACCGCATCAAGGGGATGTGGGCGGACGAGACGTTCGACGACAAGCGCATGAAGCAGACACGCGGCAGCCTCCGCCAGATGGTCACGCTGATCCAGGAGAAGACCGGTGAGCCGCGCGACGCCATCCGCCGAAAGATTGTCGCGGTCATGTAGCCAGTCGTGACGCTTCAGCGAACGCCCCGTGCCCCACCGGCGCGGGACGTTTTTCGTTGGTCGAGCGCTGGCTCGGAGCGCTACGCAGCAGGGTCGAGCAGTCGTGCGGCGACAGACTCGCGACCGCAGCCGGTCAGCCCCAGCTTCGCCATCGCGTTCTCGACGTGGTGCCGGACGGTGTGGGACGAGACGAACAGGCGCGCGGCAATGGCGTCGTTCGGCAGACCCTGCGAGACGAGGAGGGCGACCTCGGCCTCCCGCCGCGTGAGCCCGGCGCGCTCTCGCAGCACGTCGGCCGTCGGGAAGACTACCGCGGCACCCGAGGCCTCGACCGTCACGAGGAACGCGTCAGTGCCCGAGAACGCGGACGGCGGCAAGAGCGCCGCCCGGAGGAGGTAGCGCGCCCGCTCTGTCCCGACCTCCGCGGCCAGCGGGCGCGCGGCGGCGCCTTCGCCAAGACGGGCGAACGCGAGCGGACGAACGCGATACGCAAGCGTTCGAAGCGCCTCGTCGACTCGCAACCGTTCGGGGTCCGACGCGAGGAGCCGCTCGAAGGCCGGCGTCCGGTACGTCTCTGCGCCGTCTGGACCGAAGGCCACAAGCGCATCGTCCGTCGCGTCGAGGGCGGCGCGATGGGCCGCCAGCCGGTCGCGCGCGTCGAGGCCGGCCCGGAGGGCGGGCTGGAGCAGGCGGAGCACGGGGAAATGCTCGTCGCTGGCGGGGTCGCCGGGGAGGCGAATCACGCTCAGCATGGCCCCACCAGGGGCTCGGGGGACGAAGATGCCATGCGTGCCACCGGCGTCGAAGTCGTGGAGCGCCTCGTGGTAAAACAGCGTACTCCAGACGCGCCCTTGACCGCCGAATCGGAGGTGATCGGCCGAGGCCATGCTCCAGACTCCGTCCTGGCGAGTCCCGAGCCACCCGTAGAACTCGTCGATGATGGGGTCGAGCGACGGCCCCTCGTGACGCCACGTGGCGGCCGTGTAGTCCGCCAGACGCTGGCGGAAGTCGTCCGGCATGTCGTAATTGCGGGCGACCTCGGGCTCGTCGCCGACCATGAACGAGGCACCCCGGGCCCCCAGCGCCTCGGTCGTCGTCCGCATGACCTCGTCGCGCCAGTCGTCGGTCGTGGCGAAGGCGAGCGGGCTAAGGAGCGCGCGCGTGGCGACCTCGAGCCGGGCCAGATCCTCGGTCGAGAGCAGCCGTCCCATCTCAGGCCTCCTCGGTGCTGAGGAGCCGCGCGGCGACGGACTCGCGCCCACGGCCGGTCAGTTCCAGCTTGCCCATCGCGCTCTCCAAGTGGTGGCGGACCGTATGGGCGCTGACGAACAGCCGCTCCGCAACCTGGTCGTTCGTCATCCCCTCGGCCACCAGAAGCGTGACCTCGGCTTCGCGCCGCGTCAGTCCGACCGACTGGCGGAGCGCGTCGGCGGACGGGAGGACGGCCCGCGCACCGCGCGCGGCGACGGAGACCAGGAAGGCATCGCCGTGACCGAGCGCGCCGGGCGCCAGCAGGACCGGGCGGAGCGTGTAGGCCGCGTGCGCGGTCCGCACATCGGTGACGGGCGCCTCGGGCCCGGCCCGCTCACCGCGCCGGGCAAAGGCGAGCGGACGCGTGCGCCGGGCCGCCTCGGCGAGCGCCGTCGCTACGCGCTCGGCCTCGGGGTCGTCGGCCAGGAGACGCCCGAGCGCCGGGTTCCGATGCGTCTCCGTGCCGTCGACGTCGTAGACGGCGAGGGGCTCGTCGAGGTCGTCGAGAGCGGCGCGGTGGGCCGCCAGCCGGTCGAGCACCTTGATGCCGGCCACGAACGACGGGTAGAGCGCCGCCATGACCGGGAGGTGCTCCCCAGGGCTGGCCGGGCGGCGGAAGCCGTGGAACGTGAGCAGGGTGTCGCCCTCCGTCGACGGAAGGTAAAGGGCGTGGGTGTCGGCCGCGCCATACCGGTCGAGTACTTCGTGGAACCACGGGTTATTCCATGCCAGCCCAGCCCCTCCCAGAAGGGAGTCCCCTGAGTGCATGTCCCAGACCGTGAGCCGCCGGGCCCGAATGCCCGCCATGAACCCGTCGAGGAGGTCGAACCCGGACGGGCCGCTGTGCCGGTAGATCGGCGTCAGGATCTCGTTCATGTGCAGGTCCGCCTCGTCTTGAAGGCCGTACACCGCCACCGCACGCGGCGCGGAGGCGAGCCCGAACGTGCCGGACTCGGCCCCGAACAGCTCCGCCACCGTCCGCATCACCTCACCCCGCCAGTGGTCGGCCGACGGGAAAGCGAGGGGCGAGAGCAGCGTCCGGCTGGCCGTTTCGAGCCGGGCGAGGTCGCTGGTAGAGAGCACCCGTCCCATGGTCAGGCGACCTCGAAGCTCCGCCCCCTGGCGAAGAGCACGGGACTCCTCCAGGCGGCCCCTGAGGAGCGAACGGGAAAGGAAACAGAAGGTGACATGGGTGGGCCGGCGCCCCTACCGAGGCAGCGGGCTCGCGGGGACACCCAAATCCTACGGCGGGACGGTACGGCATCAACTAGGCGCCGCCGCCTATTTTTGGGCGTTCGTTCGGGCATCGAGTCCGTAAGAAGGGGGGTCAGCCGAGCAGGACGAAGGGGACGGCGCGGAACCGGGGCCCGGCCTGGAGGCGGAGGCGGTAGAGACCGGGAACGAGGGCGCCCCCCGGCAGGCAGGCCACGTG
>CAYPVZ010000109.1:0-8517 GCA_964414235.1 uncultured Rhodothermales bacterium
GCGCCCACGTCTGCCACGTCGGAACCGTTGACGCGAGTGTGGCGAGCCCGCGCGAGGTGTTCCGGTTCGCCCTCCTCGTGAACGCGAGGTCCGTCCTCGTCGCCCACAACCACCCGTCAGGCAACACGGAGCCGTCGAGCGCGGACATCGCCGTCTCTAAGCAACTGAAGGCGGCCGGCGAAGCCGTCGGTATCGGTCTCGTCGACTCGCTCGTCTGTGGCTACGACGGGCGTTACACGTCGCTCGCTGAGCGAGGCTTGCTCTGATTGACGTCTCCGCACCCTCTCGCTCATCTCCCCTCTCGCGCCCCCCGACCATCGTCACGCTAGTGGGAAGTCGCCCGTGAGAGACCCGAAACGGATGAGGAAGGATGGCACATCACTGGCCGTTGACCATTCGAAGACAGCTTCCGGCTCCGTCGCCCCTCCGACATAGGGATGTCAGCCCGGTGCAATAGTCTGCGAAGGCGATAAGTCACCCAAAGCGAACCGACGATGAGCCAAGCCGGAGCCCGGTCCGAACGGGGAGACGAGTACCAGTTGCGCGTGGCGCTGCCGTGGGTGGTCCGGTTGTGGACGGACCCGTCGGTTGTGGCCGTGCAGACGGAATCGCTCGGGATGCCAGGGGATGGGGTCCCTCCCCCGGTGGACGACGTGGTGGTCGTGTTCGCGGACGGCCGGCGGCTGTACCTCCAGGCGAAGAAGAACCACCCGGACTTCGGGATGTGGTCGGTGAAGGACGCGTCACTGCGGCCGGAGCTCGTCAAGGCGCGAGACCAGTTGGAGCGGGACGCGAATTGGACCGTCCAGTTCGTGTCACGGAGCCCGTTCGGCGAGCTCCACAAGCTGGCGGAGGGGGCCCGCGACTACCCAGACGCGGCGACGTTCGCCGCCGACGCGCCCGCAACGCTGACAGGGCCGCTTGCCTCGCTGGCCAAGTTGTGGGACCGGTCGGAGGAGATCGCGTTCGAGCTCGTGCGTCGCATCGAGTTCACGGTCACGAGCGACTACGGCGAGATGGACCGGGATGCCCTGGCCGCCTTACGGATGCTGTTCCCGCGGCCCGAGGAGGTCCACCGGTTCCTAGAGGCCCGGCTCCGGAGCCACCAGTCGCGGCTCCGCGACCCCGTGGCGGTGTATCGACGTACGGACCTGGAGCGGGAGCTCGCCGACGCGGGCCACGTGGCATCGCCTGTGCGGGCGGTGGCGGACCAGTTGGCGGCGTTCGCTCGGGCCTCGGCCATCGGGAGGGAGTGGGAGCGGACCGTGGCGGAGGAGCGGATCGAACGGGCCGAGACGAGGGCGGTGCTCGATGCCGTCGAGGCCGGGGCACGAACGGTCCTGGTGACCGGCGAGCCCGGGATCGGCAAGACGTGCGTGCTCCTGGACGTGGCCGACGCGATGGAGCAGGATCCGACGCGGGCGTTCCTGTTCGTCAAAGGGGACCGGTTCGCTGGGGCCGACGACGAGGCCGGGCTCGTCCGGCGCGGGCTCCCCGACGACCTCGTGGGGAGGTGCGCCCGGCTCGCCGTGGACCGGCCGGTCGTGGCGGTGTTCGACGCGCTCGATGTCCTGTCGCTTCAACGAGCTGGCGGGACGCTCGAGCTGTTCCTGGGGCTGATCGACCGCCTCCGCCGGGTCGACGGGGTGACCGTGGTCACGGCGTGCCGGGCGTTCGACCTAGAGTTCGACCCGCTGCTGCGGGGGCGGACATGGGACGCCCGCGTGACGGTGGCGTCGTTGGACGTCGAGCGGGACGTCGCACCGATCCTGGAGCGGTGGGGTGTGGACGTGGACGGGCTGGACCCCGGCCTCGTCCAACTCCTCCGCGTGCCAGGCCGGCTCTGGCTCTACGGGCAGGTTCTCCGGGACGGCCCCGTCGAGCGCGTCGCCTCCGTCTACGAGCTCCACGACCGGTACCTGGAGAGCGTTCGACGCGAGCCGGGGTGGGGGGACCAGACCCCCGCCCTCCTCGCGCGCGTCGCGGACCGGATGCAGCGACGGCGGACCCTCGAGGTCTCTCGCGGGGAGGTGGACGCGCCGGTCGACGTGCTCCATGGGCTCCTAAGCCGGGGGGTACTGATCGAGACAGAGCGGGCGTACGCGTTCGGACACCAGGAGCTATTGGACGTGGTGGCCGTCCGTGCCGCCCAGCGGGAGGGCGTCGGGCTCCGGGAGTTCGTGGCCGCCCGCCCGGCCCTCCCCTTCATCCGGCCGACGGTCCGGGTGTTCCTCCACGTTCTCCGATCGGAGAGCCCGGCCCAGTTCCGTCGTGAGGTGGGGGCCTTCGTATCCGACACCGAGATCGCGTACCACCTGAGGAGGCTCGTGGCGGAGACGATGGCGGAGGTGCGTCCGGACGACGACGACCTCCCGATCGTGCTTCGGCTGATGACCGAGCACGGGGACCTCTTCGAGCGGTTCCTCCAGCGGGCGGGCGCCGAGGCCTGGCTAGGGTCCGTGGTGGACGGCCTGCTGCCTGCGGCCCGTCGGTCTGGGGAGCCGGAGCGGTGGACGGACCGGCTCCTCCGGCACCTTGCAGTGTGGGCCGGCGTGCGGCCCGACATCGTGTTGCCCACGTGGCGCCGGGCTCTCGACGAGGGGTGGCCGGGCACGGACGACCTATCGTGGACGGTGGCGAGCGGACTCGAGACGGCGCTTCGAAACGCGGAGCGCGAACGGGTCCCCTGGGACGATGCCGAGTGGCTCCTGCGCCGACTGCTCGACGGCCCGGCCGTGGCCGATCCGTCGGTCCACGCGGTGGGGCCCGCCGTCCAGGCGTGGGTCGAGGCCGGGGGAGGCGACGACGTGCTCCTCGAGTACCTGGCACTGGAGGGGACGATGGGCGAGCGGCGCGGGGGGTTGGACCAGCGGGTCCGGTCGCTCCGCCGGAGGGAGGGGCCGAGCGAGATCCCAACGTCGTTCCTCACGGCCCGGATGGTCGCGTCCGACGACGTCATCGACGCCGCGCTGGCGTTCGTGCTCGGCGACGCCGGCCACGAGCGGCGGTGGATGGGCCTCTTGAACGAGACCTCGTGGCGGAACCGCCACTCTCGGTCGATTATGGCCCACGACGCGCTCCACGACGTGCTTGGCGCGCTGGAAGACGCCCTCGCCGAGCGGGCGGCGGCGCAGGACGCCTGGTGGATCGCCCACGAGCCCGAGTTCGTGACCCACGAGGACCCCGGCGTCCGGTACCTCGCGCTCCAAGCGTACAGCCGGTCCCCCGAGGCGCACGTGGACGCGGTCGCACGGGTGCTGACCGATCCTGAAACGTTCCAGTTCGGCGACCTCGAGAGCGAGGTCCGCGAGCTGGCCCACGCCGTGTACCCGAGCCTCTCCTCTGAAGCAGCGGCGGACCATCAGCGGATCGTGCTCGCGTTGGTGCACGACCTCCCCCCCGACGCCGAGGACTGGCGAGTGCGCGTGGCGACGGCGCGGGCGTACGGGCACCTCGTGTGGGTGCCGCGCCCCTACCGGACGCCCGAGGCAGAGGCGTTCGTCGAGAGCTGGGCCGATGCGATCGAGGGGGGACGGCCGGACGCCGAGATCACAATAGCTGGGGGGGTGGTCACGCCACCCGTCAGCGTCGAGGACCTCTTAGGCGTGAGCGACGCCGGCGTCCTGCGCGTGGTCGAGCACTGGGGGACGGAGGTCACCGGGACCGGGCTCAGAATGGACCTCGTAGGGGGCTGGGACCAAGTCGTAAGCTCCCTCCGGTACGCGGCAAAGGACGCGCCGGAGCGCGCGCTCCGATGGCTCGACGCGCTCCTCGACCGGCGAGCACCCGACCCCTACCTCGACGCCTGCGTTGGCGGCCTGGCCCTCCACCTCCGCGTCCGGTTCGCGGGGTTAACCGTCAACGGGTCGAAGGAGCTGCCGCCTCCGGTCCTCGACGGCCCCGACCTGGGCCGGCGGCTCCTCCGTCTGCTGGAGCTCTACGGCGAGGCCTGGATCGAAGGCCACACGCTGGCCGACGCCGTCGAGGCCTGTGCCGCCGTACTCGACGACGAAACCTCCGCGGCTCGCCTGACGCTCCTCTTGGTTCGGCTCGGGAGAGTCGAGGGCTCTCCGATCTCCGGGGGCCACCAGGACCCACGACTGGAAGGGGCGAACACGAATAAGGGGAAGGCGGCGACGGCGGCCGTCCAGTTGGCCACCCGGCTGAGCGAGCGGAGTCGGCCGCTCCCCGAGCTGCTCCCGCCGCTCCTCCGCCAGCTCGCCTCCGACGGGCAGAGCGGGACGGCGTGGGCCGTGCTCCGCTCGCTGCCGCCCCTGACGCAGTCGGCCCCGGAGCTGGCGTGGGACCTGCTGGACCGGGCGACGGCCGATGCGGGGCCTGCGGAGTGGGAAGCCGCTGAGGTCTCGCTCTACTATAATTACCATCACCACGAGGACCGAGTAGGGCCGGTCTTGGAACGAGTCCGGGCGGGTGCGCTCGACGTGGCGGGACGGGTCTACGGGCGGATCGGCGCGCTCTCGGCGCTCTCGGGCCACCTCGACGAGGCGGAGTTGTGGGAGGTTCTGGAGGGGGGGCCGCCGTCGGTGTGGGCCGGCGTGGCGGAGGTCTTCGCCATCAATCTCAGGGGGGCACACCGAGAAACGTGCGTCGCCGGGCTGGTTCGGCTCCTAACGTCGCCGGGCGTTCCGTCGGAGGCCGTCGACCAGGTGAGCCTGGTGCTCGGCCGCGCCGAGTCGCGTGCGTGGGTCCCCCCGGTCGTCGTCGACGCGCTCTTGCAAGGTCCGCCCGACGCCGACGACCACGGGCTCCGCGTGCACGGCGTGGTCGAGTGGGCGCAGGACGAGGTCCCAGTTCGCCCGCGCGAGACGTTGAGCGTGGTGGAGCGGCTCGCCGAAGGGCTCGAGACGGGACGGTTCCGCAACCTGTACGGAAGCGAGATCATCCGCGTCTTGACGGCGCTGCTGCGCGAGGCCGACCAGACGGACGACCCTGCCCTGATCGCACGCGTGGTATCCGTACAGGACCGGCTCTTGCGTCTGGGGGTGGGCGATGTCGACCGTATGCTGGACGCGGCCAGCCGTCCGTAAGAAGTGGAGCGACGGGCACTACCTGGCGCGAACGCAGCGCGGCCGCAGGATCGTGGCCAGTCCCACCGTCAAGAAGGAGCGGGAGGGGGTTAACCAGCGCGCGCGTGCCGTTCGTCCACCCGTGCGCCTCTGAGAGCCAACCGGAGGTCATCATGGGACCTAGACTGGCTCGGCTGAAAGGCCTCAGAAGTGAGCCTCTCCGCCGACGATACAGAGGGTGTTCCCTGCGAGACCCGCACACGGAAACATGGACGGCGGGGCGAGCACCGAGTGACGCTGTTCGGCGTTCGCTTCGATGGGGTCGGCACCGTGACCGATCCGGAAGCGCTGGGCACGTCGCTCCGTACCGGGATCGGACCCGCCAAGGGGTTCGGGTTCGGTCTCCTCTCACTAGCACCAGCGTGAGGGCAGGCCGGTCGATCCAAGCTCAGGGAGTGCGCTTGTTCCACCCGCGTTCCACCCTGAAGCACGAAGCCCCTGCCTCCCAACGAGATGGAGGCAGGGGCGGTGGGCCCTGTTGGATTTGAACCAACGACCTCTCGCGTGTGAGGCGAGCGCTCTAAACCCCTGAGCTAAGGGCCCGATGGTCGCCCAACCCATGGCGACGAGTGACGAAGGTAGTCTGCTGCCGCGAGGTCGGGCAAGCGGCGTCGGTGGAGAGACCGCGAGGATGTGTACTCGCGCTAGCGACACGCATCGCCAGCGCGGCGCAACGAAAACGGGCGGCCCTCCGAAGAGAGCCGCCCGGTGGCGGGATTCGAGGGGAGGGCTACGCCTCCTCGGGTGTGTAGACCTCCTTGAGGATGCCCTGGAGCTTGGTCCGGCCGCGGTTGATTCGGCTCTTGACCGTGCCCATCGGGAGACCCGTGATGTCGGCGATCTCCTCGTACGCCAGCTGCTGGACGTCGCGCAGCACGACGACCTCGCGAAATTCCTCCGGGATCTGGCCGAGCGCCTCCTGGATGTACTTGTCCTGGATCGTGCCCTCTGCGTGCTTGTCCGGGAGGAAGGTCTCGTCCGGGATCTCGACCTCGTACTCCTCGTCGTCGCGGTTGACCGACTGGAGGCTGTAGAGCCGACGGCGCTTCCGCTTGCGGTACTCGCTCCGAGCGAGGTTGCCCGCGATCGTGTAGAGCCACGTTGAGAACTTGGCGATTCGGCGGTAGCTGTGGCGGTTGCGGTAGACCCGGAGAAACGTCTCCTGGAGCAGGTCTTCGCACTCCTTGAGGTCGCCCAGGAATCGGTAGATGTAGTTCGTCAGCGGGTCGTGGTAGCGGCTGACGAGAATGTCGAACGCCTCGACGGTGCCCATCTGGAACTGGCTCATCAGGTCCTCATCGTTCATCTGCGAGAGGACGCCGTGGTTCTTCGAAGCCGGGGTGACCGTCTTGTGGGCCTTGGCGAACGTCTGCTTCTTCAGGGTCGGCATAGAGGCGGGTGTGAGGGGCGGTGTGGTGGGAGTCGAGTATCGCGCCGGTTTGGCAGGACTCGCCTAAGGCGCAAGGAGCGTGCCCCCTGTTTCTGTTGCAACAAAGGTCACGGCCCTTTCGTGAGATCCCCCTAGTGCCTCTCAGGAAGACGGAGCGGCGGCCCGGCGGAGAGCGAGCGTCAGAATGAGCCGTTCGTCCCGGTGAGAGGCTCCTTTTAATTCCAGATCGGCTCCTAGTAACGCTTCGAAGGCCCGGCGGATGCCCGGCTCGCCGTACCGGCGGGCCGGTGGGACGTAGTCGCGGAGGAAGTACGGGCTCACGCCAATTTGGCGTGCCCACTCCGATTCTGGTGTGCCGGAGGCCAGACATCCTGTCAGTTTCCACAGCCGCGTGACGTACGCCGAGAGCAGCGCGATGATGCGGATCGCCTCGGAGGCACGGTTGCCGGCCTGAGCCAGAAGCGCGTCCGCAATGGCGAGCGCGGCCGGGACGTCACCGCGGCCGAGCGCGTTCTGGAGCTCGAACGGATTCTGCTCGGCCGAGTGGCCGGCCGCGCGGAGCACGTCGTCGCGGGTCACTCGTTTCCGATCGCCGACGTACGTCACCAGCTTGTCCACCTCGCCCGCCAGCGCGCGGAGATCCGCGCCGGCCATCTCCGCAAGCATCTGGGCCGCGCCCGCCTCAGTCTCGACGCGGCGCGACCGGAACCGCTGCTCGACCCAGCCTGGCAGCTGGCGGTCCTTGAGCGGTTCGAAGTTGGACCACACGGCGCGCTCGCGGAGCGCCCGGTAGGGGTGGGCCGCGGCATTCGGCTTGCCATGGCAGAGCAGGAGCACGACGGCCTGCGGGTTTGGCGCCTCGGCGTAGGCCTTGAACAGATCGTTCCCGTCCAGCTTCTCGAACCCGCGCACGACGACAAGCCGGCGCTCGGCCATCATAGGAAACTGAGCGCACTGCGCGAGCACGGCCTGCGCGCTCGCCTCGGGCCCGAACACGATGTCGAGGTTGAAGTCTCGCTCGTGCTCGGCCACGGCGTGCGCGACCGCCAGCCGCTGGAGCTCGTCCATGAACCACCCCTCTTCGCCGTAGAAGAAGTACAGCGGCGCGAACTGGCCGTGCCGGAAGCCGGTGGCGAGGTCGTCGAACGAGGCGCCGGTCTTGGACGGGCCCTTGGCCATGGGTCGTGCGGAGGAACGAGGCGAAGGTACCCGAGCATGGCGCTCCGTCTCATGTCATCGGACCTGATGGCAGCCAACGTCGGAACGCGCTGGCCTGAGTTTGTGGCGTTTGGCCGTCGCCGTGTAGCTTGGCGCTCCTCTCCCCCGATCCCATGCTAGCCAAGCTGCTCACCGAGTTCATCGGCACCTTCTTCCTCGTCCTCACAATCGGCCTGACCGCGCTCATCGGGAGCACCTTTGCGCCGTTCGCCATTGGCGGCATCCTCATGGCCATGATTTACATGGGCGGACACGTGTCAGGCGCTCACTACAACCCGGCGGTGACGCTGGCGGTGTGGCTGCGGGGGAGGCTGCCGGCGGCGGAGGTCGTGCCGTACATGCTGGCTCAGGTCGCGGCGGGCGTCCTCGCGGCCGTCGTGGCGCACCTCGTGACGGGCGACGTGCTCCAGGTCCATCCGGCGGCGGAGACCGGCCTTGGGGCGTTCTTCCTGCTGGAGCTCCTGTTCACGTTCGCGCTCGCCCTCGTCATCCTCCACGTGGCGACCGCCAGCGGGACGGCCGGGAATGATTTCTACGGCCTCGCCATCGGCCTCGTGGTGCTGGCGGGCGCGCTCGCGGCCGGCCCCATCTCCGGTGGCGCGTTCAACCCCGCCGTCGCGCTCGGGCCCGTGCTCATCGACGTGCTCGTCGGCGACGGTGGGACGCTGGCCAGCCTCTGGGTCTACCTCGTGGCGCCCGCTTCGGGCGGGGCCCTGGCCGCGCTCGTCTTCCGCGCCCAGAACCCCGCCGATGCGGCCTGAGGTTATCGGACGACGGTCAGGGTCTGGGTTCGAGTCTGGCCGTCGGCGCGGAGTCGGACGA
>CAYPVZ010000110.1:0-4230 GCA_964414235.1 uncultured Rhodothermales bacterium
GGACCCTGTGGGTCGGGGCCGAGCGTGGACTCTTCCGTGTCCGCGGCGGCCGGCTCTCGCCCGTCCCGGGCGTGCTCGACGACGTGGGGGCCTTCATCGGTCTGCGCGGGGCCCCGCTGGCGGGCTACGACCGGGGCGGGGTGTTCGCGGTGCGCCGGGGCCGCGTCGAGCGGGTCGCCGAGACTGCTGTCGGCCAGCCGCCGTCGCGAGGCCGCGCCCTCGCCGTCGACTCGGAGGGCGACACGCTCCTCGTCGCCGGCTCGCGGCTGATCGCCGACGGCGCGGTCGTCTTCGAGGCCAGCGCCCCGATCTCGGCCGTGCTCCGCGACCACGAGGGGAGCCTCTGGGTGGCGACCATCGGGCGCGGGCTCCACCGGCTCCGGCACACGCGCCTCTCGACCATCGGCGAGGCGGAGGGCATGACGAGCGCCAACGCCTACGGGCTGGCGGCCGGCGCGGGCGGGACGCTCTGGGTCGGGACGCTCGGCGGCTGGATCCAGCGTCTCCACGACGGCCGCGTGACGGCCTACGACAACGGCCCGATCCTCACGGCGTGGACGGTCCTCGAAGACCGCCGGGGCCGGCTCTGGGCCGGCGGCCCGGCCGGCCTCTGGCGCTGCCGCCCGCCCGCGCCCGACGACGCGGCGTCGCCTATGCCGTGCGCCCGGGAGGGGCTCCCGCTGGCCGGCGACCAGTCCGTCCGCGCGCTCCTCGAAACCCGCGACGGGACGCTCTGGGTCGGGACCATGCGGGGGACGTACCGCCTGCGCGACGGCCAGTGGTCCGGCCCCATCCTCCCGGACGACTGGGCGCAGGCGTTCTACGAGGACCGGTCGGGCACGCTCTGGGTGGCGACCTACGACGGCGTCGTCCGCCTCCGCGACGGCCGGGCCGAGCGGCTGGGCACGGCCGAGGGCCTCCCGAGCGGCCACGTCCGTGCGGTCTACGTTGACGCCGAGGGCGTGCTCTGGGTCGGCACCGAGGACCAGGGGCTGGTGCGCGTCGACATCCGCGGCGTCGGCCGGCTGGCGGACGCGCCCGTCACCGTCTACCGCCAGCGCGACGGGCTCCCGACCGACGGCATCCACACCATCCTGGCCGACGCCGCCGGCCGGTCCTGGATGAGCACGAACCAGGGCCTGTTCTCCGTCCGCCGCGCCGACCTCGACGCGGTCCACGACGGCCGCGCGCGGCGGCTGTCCGTCGAGACCTACGACGAGCGCGACGGGATGCGGAGCCGCGAGGCCAACGGCGGCGTCCAGTCGGCGGCGCTGCGGACCGCCGACGGCCGGCTCTGGTTCGCGACCCAGCGGGGCGTCGTCTCGCTGGACCCGGCCGGGCTCCGCCGCAACGCGATCCCGCCGCCGGTCGTCGTCGAGGGCGTCCTCGTGGACGGCCAGCCGCGCGCGGTGCGGGAGGGGGCCGTCGTGCTCCGGCCGGGCGAGCGCGACCTCGACGTGGTCTATACCGGCCTGAGCTTCGCCGCGCCCGAGCGCATGCGGTTCCGCTACCGCCTCGACGGCCTCGGCGACAGCTGGACCGAGGTGGCCCGCCGGACGGCCGTGTTCACGAACGTCCCGCCCGGCCAGTACACGTTCCGCGTCACGGCGAGCAACGGCGACGGCGTGTGGAGCGAGGCCGACGCGTCGCTGGCGGTCGTCGTCGAGCCCCACGTGTGGGAGACCCGGTGGTTCGCCGTCCTCGTGGCGCTGGGGCTGGGGCTGGGGATCGCGCTCGGCGTCCGGCAGCGCGTCCGCCGCGCCCACCGCCGGGCCGAGGAGCTGGAGGCTCTTGTCGACGAGCGGACCGAGGCGCTGGCCCGCGAGACCGAGACGGTGGCGGCCCAGGCCGAGGAGCTCCGGCGCCTCGACGCCTTCAAGAGCCGCTTCTTCGCCAACCTCAGCCACGAGTTCCGGACGCCGCTGACGCTCATCATCGGGCCGCTCCAACGAGCGCTGGCCGGCGAGCACGGGGCCCTCCCGCCGTCGTTTGAGGCCGAGGGGCGCGTCATGCTCCGCAACAGCCGGCGGCTCCAGCGGCTCATCAACCAGATCCTCGACCTCGCGCGCCTCGAAGACGGCCGCCAGCCGGTCGCGGCGTCGCCGCACGACCTCGTCCCGTTCGTGGCGGAGTTGGCCGAGGCGTTCGGGCCGCTGGCGGAGCAGACGGGCGTGGCGCTCCGCTTCGAGCCCGCCGCGCCGACGTGCCCGTCGACGTTCGACCCCGACTTGATGGAGAAGGCGGTCCTCAACCTCCTCTCGAACGCGTTCAAGGCCACCTCCTCCGGCGACGTCGTGACGGTCGCGGTGGCGAAGGACGGGCCATGGGGGACGGTCCGGGTCACGGACACCGGCTCCGGCATCACGCCCGACGCGCTGCCGCACGTCTTCGACCGCTTCTACCAGGTCGACAGCTCGACGACGCGGCGGCAGGAGGGGAGCGGCATCGGGCTCGCGCTGACGAAGGAGGTGGTCGAGGCGCAGGGAGGCACCATCGACGTCGAGAGCGAGGTCGGGCGCGGGAGCACGTTCACGATCCGGGTGCCGGCCGCGACGCTGGCGCCCGGTCGTGCCGTCGAGGCTCCCGCTCCGGTCGAGCCGGAGCGGTCCGATGCGATCGTCCTCGCGGAGACGCACACGGAGCTCCACGCCGCTGACGCTGCCGACGAGGACCGGACGACGCTCCTCGTCGTGGAGGACAACGCCGACCTCCGGGCCTTCACCGTGGCGCTGTTCGCGGACGCCTACCGCGTGCTCGCCGCCGCCGACGGAGCCGAGGGACTGGCTCAGGCCCGCGAGCACCTGCCCGACCTCGTCGTCTCGGACGTCATGATGCCGGAGATGGACGGCTTCGAGCTCAACCGCCAGCTCAAGGCCGACCCTGCGCTCGACAGCATCCCGGTCGTCCTGCTCACGGCGCGGGCCGGCGCGGAGGACCACGTCGAGGGCTACGGGACCGGCGCCGACGCCTACGTCACGAAACCGTTCGAGGGGGACGTCCTCCGCGCCCAGGTCGCCGCGCTCCTCGCCACGCGCCGCCGCCTCCGCGACCGCTTCCGCGAGGCTCCCCCCGAGATCCCCGCGGACACCGCCAGTCCGGCGGAGACGCCGTTCGTCGCCCGCCTCCGCGCCGCCGTCGAGGCCCGCCTCGCCGACCCCGACCTCTCGGTCGACGACCTCGCCGAGACGGTCCACCTCAGCTACTCCCAGCTCAACCGCCGGCTCCGCGAGGAGGCGGACGTGACGCCCGTCCAGTTCATCCGGGCGATCCGGCTGGAGCGGGCGGCGGCGCTGCTGGCGGAGGGGGCCGGGAGTGTCTCGGAGGTGGCCTACGCCGTCGGGTTCAACAGCCTGAGCTACTTCTCGCGGAGCTTCCGCGAGGCGTTCGGGGTGCCTCCCTCGGCGTACGGCGTCGGGGCCTGAAAGCACTCCCTCCGTTGGGAAAGTCGGCGATTCGGGACGGAATGGCAGGATTGTGCATGGGGATGCGAATCCCGTGCAAGCGGAGGACGCGGAGTGCGGGCGTCCTTGATGCGCTCACTCGATTGCGCTCCTTGACCGATCGCCGCCCGCCCGCGCGCCCCACGCCACCCGATGCCGTCGCCGACGAGCTGGCGGCGCTCGAGACGATGCGAGGGCCTGTTGGTGAGAAGAGAAGCGCGCGCCTTTCCGCTGAACGGCCGGCTCCCGCATCCCCGCTCACCCGCGAAGTCGCGGAGGATCCTTCCCCGTCGGCGTCGCTCTGATCGAGCGGCCGCCTCTGCCCTGGCAGAGACGGCCCCCCGCTTGTTCTGTACTCACACGAGCGCCCTTCCCACCCATCCCACCATGCTCCCCCGATTCCAGTCGAGCTCTTGCTTCTCTCGCCTCGTTGCTCTGTCCTCGGTGTTTGCCTTGTTGCTCTGCTTCTCTGAGGCCAGCAGGGCCCAGCAGGTATGCACGTCGGGGACCATGTCCGGGACGTACACGACCGACCAGGCCTTGACCGTGGCTCCTGGCGATTGGGAGATCGCGCTCACAGGTGTTGGAGGGACCGGAGGCGGAAACGGCTCGGACCGTCGAGGGGGGACGGGCGCCACGATCGCGGCGACCTTCCGTGTCGGCGGCGGAGCGACACTTCAGATGTACGTGGGGCAGGGGGGGGCGAGCGACTATGGCGGCGGCGGTGGCACCGGGGGCATCGCCGGTGGCAACGCGCGGGCGGCGGCCGTTCAAGGGCTTCCCGTCGGTC
>CAYPVZ010000110.1:4240-8504 GCA_964414235.1 uncultured Rhodothermales bacterium
CCGCCGGGCCGGCGCCGCCCCCCCCCTGCCGCGCCCCGCGGCCCCGGGGCGGCCGCGCGACTCTGGCGGCGGCGGTGGCACCGGGGTAATCGCCAATGGCAACACGCTGCTGTTGATTGCAGGCGGCGGTGGGGGCGGGTCGTCGTACGGCTCGAATGGGCAGGGCGGTTCGTCTGCCTTTTCTGAACCGGGTGGGGGAAGCGGCCTGGCCTACTTCGGCGGCGGCGGCGGCGGCGGCTTCGGAGCCGGGAACAACGGCGTCGACGGCGGCGGCAGTGGCACGATCGGCCGCGGTGGACAGGCGGCGACCCTGAGCGGCAAGGGGAACGGCGGCTCCGGACGCGGACGCGGGGGCGACGGGTTCGGCGGCGGCGGCGGCGGCGGGTCGGCCGGCGGTGGCGGCGGCGGGGGCTATCGCGGCGGCGCTGGAGGCGCTGGCGGCGCGGGCGGCAGCGGCGGCGGCGGCGGCACCAGCTACGTCAACACGGCATCCTTCTCGGGCCTCTTCGACCCGTTCGCCTCGTCGAATGGCACGCAGGGAGGAGGAACGACGGGAGACGGAGCGAACGGCTCGGTCTCGTTCTCCTGCACGCCGTACGTGCCGGACGTGACGCTCACGGCCAACACGCCCGGCAACGGTGCGTTCGGCATCGCGCGCGGATCGAATGTGACGGCCTCCTTCTCAGAGACCCTCGCCGCCAGCTCCGTGAACACGGCGTCGTTCGCCGTGCGCGGCAGCCAGTCCGGGCGGCGGAGCGGGGCGTACAGCGTCGCCGGAAGCAGCGTCACGTTCGATCCGGCACGGGACTTCCTGCCGGGCGAGCGCGTGCTCGTCGAAGCGTCCGAGCAGATCCAGGGGACGGGCGGCGCGAGCCTGGACCCGTACGCCTGGTCGTTCCTGGCTGCCTCGGGCGAGGGGGGCGGAACGTTCGGCACGGCAACCCCGATCGCCACGTTCACCAGCACACCGCAGACCCAACCCATCGACATCGACGCCGATGGCGACGTGGACGTCGTCGCGCTCGACGACGCGACGGTGCAACTCTACACGAACGACGGAAGCGGCGCCTTCACGACGAGCACCCTCCTGAGCGGGCTGGTCAACGCGTACCGGTTCGCCGTGGCGGACTTGGACAGCGACGGCGACCTCGACCTGATCCTCGGCTTCTACGGGGGCGCCGTGCGATGGTACGAGAACACGGGCGGCTCGTATACGCAACACGACGTCGGCACCCCGAGCAATGGAACGGTCAGTAAGCTCCTCGTGGCCGACATCGACGGGAACGGGGCGCTCGACGTCGTGAGCGTATCGAGCGGCGTCACCTGGTTTCGAAACGACGGATCCGAGACCTTTACGGCGTACTCAGCCGGGCCGGGATCGCAAGGGTTGGACGCCGCGGACATGGACGGCGATGGCGACCTCGACCTGCTCTCGGCGCTCGCCTACGCTGACCAGGTATACCTTCTCCTCAACGACGGTCGGGGCGCCTTCACGGCAACGACCCTCACCTCCTCGGCGGCCGAGGCGGACGGACCCGTCGACCTCGCGGCTGTCGACCTGAACGGGGACGGCAACCTGGATGTGGTCGTGGCGGCCCAGTCGGAGAGCCAGATCGTGTGGTTCGCGGGCAACGGCAATGGCACAGTCGGGCCGCGGCAGTCGATCGGCGGAGGCTATACGAACCCGACGAAGGTCACGCCGGTCGACCTCGACGGGGACGGCGACCTCGACGTGGCGGTCGCCTACCGAGGGGACTTCAGCTTCGACGGCGTCGGGACGGTCGCGTGGTTCGAGAACGACGGCAGCCAGGCCTTCACGGCGCACGCGGTGAAGGCCAATGCCAACGACGTCTTCGACCTCGTCCCCGCCGACCTCACCGGCGACGGCGTGCTCGACCTGCTGGCGGTGGAGGCGGAAACCAGCGTTTTGTCCTACTTCACCCAGGGGGGGCCGCCCAGCCTCGCGCTCACCGATGCGACGCCCGCCTCTGCCGCCGTCGACGTGGCCCGCAGCGCCGCCGTCGGCGCCACCTTCGATGCGCAGCTCGACCAGGGCACGGTCTCGACGGCTTCGTTCACCGTGCGTGGCAGCCAGACGGGCGACCGGGCCGGCACGTTCACCTTCCCGACCGCCAGCAGCCTCGCGTTCGACCCGGCGCTCGACTTCAGGCCGGGCGAACTCGTCACGGTGACGGCCGCCAGCGGTGTGGAGAGTGCCGCCGGCGCCGCGCTGACGCCGTACACCTGGCAGTTCGTAGCGGAGGCCGATCCCGGGCCCGGTACGTTCGGCAGCGGCACTCCCATCGCCTCCCTGGAGATCGGCCGCGTTCTCCCCGCAGACCTCGATGGGGACGGGGACCTCGATCTCGTCATCGGGACGATCTCTCCCCAGGGGGCGATCTGGTTTGAGCAGGAGGCGACAGGCTTCGTCCAGCGCCAGACACTGCTGTCAGTAGATGCATATACGAACCCGATCGGTGCTGATGTGGCGGACATCAATGGGGATGGGAATCTGGACATCGTAGTGGTGGACGCCGAAAATGAACGATTGGTCTGGTTCGAAAATGACGGGGCCGCGGACCCCGTGTTCTCCGGGCGAACCATTGGGTCGACCGATTACACGTTTGATGTCGAGCTGTTCGATTTCGACGGTGACGGAGATGTGGACGCGATCACCCGTGACGGGTTCAGTGGTGCCGTGCTCCGCCTGTTCGAGAATGACGGGAGCGGCGGGTTCACGTCGCGTGCAGGGCCAGCGACTTCCTATACCAGGACGGTCGCAGCGGATTTGAACGCGGACGGCAACCTCGACCTGATCGGAAGCGCGTACAATCGACCCATCCAGTGGAACGCCGGAGACGGTGCGGGTGGGTTTGCCTCACCCCAACAGATCGGTCCAGCGACGGTGGGGACCGGCCTTCCCGTCGTCGGCGACCTGGACGGGAATGGGACGCTCGACGTCGCCGTCGCGTCTGCGGGCGACCCGGTCCGCTGGTACCCCGGAGATGGCGCCGGAGGCTTCGAAGCCGGACGTGACATCTCGACCTCCGTAAAGGTCATCTATGGATTCGAGGCCGGCGACCTGGACGGCGATGGCGACCTCGACCTGGTCGCCGGGTTGTACGAGGAAGACCGCGTGGTCTGGTATGAAAACGACGGCACCGGGACCTTTACGGAGCGCGAGGCGCTCACGACGAGCGGCCCGGATGAGATGGCCGTCGCCGACCTCAACGGCGATGGGATGCTCGATCTCGTCATGGAGACGGGCGGCCGCGTGGTGTGGTTCGCGCAGGCCCTGAGCACGGAGATCGCTGGCGACGCGGGCTGGCGGATGCTCGCCGCCCCCACCGGCTCCACCGTCGAGGGCCTCCTCTCGCCGGTCTGGACGCAGGGCTTCCCCGGCGCCGACGTCGACCGCGGCACCCCCAACATCTACCTCTACACCGAGCCGACACCGGGCGACGCCGACCTCGGCTACCGCACCCCCACCAGCCAGGCCGAGGCGCTCCCGCGTGGCACGGGTCTCTTCGCCTATCTCTTCGATGACGACGACGTCTCGACGCCGGAGGTGGACGGCGGCTTTCCGAAGACCCTCTCCGTGCCCGGCCCGGCCCCGTCGACCGCGGCGTTCGAATGGAGCGCCTCGGGCGACGCCCCGCTCTCGTACACCGACACGGCGGCGCCGGCCGCCGACGACGGCTGGAACCTGCTCGGCAACCCCTACGCGGAGGCGTTCGATTGGGACAATGTGGCGCGGACGAACGTCGACGACGCGGTCTACGTCTGGAGCGACGCGGACAGCCAGTACCGGACCTACTCCGGCGGTGCAGGCAGCCTCGCGGGCGGCGTCATCGAGCCATTCTCTGGCTTCTGGGCCCATGCGACGAGCTCCGGCTCGCTGACGGCGATGCCGGCGGCCCCGCGGACGGCGTCGGTCGAACGACTGGCGGTCGGGCTGAAGCTCGCGCCCGGTGAAGGCTCGCTGCTGCCGGGCACGGTCGCCAGCGACGCGTTCGTCGTGGTCGGGACGCCGTCCGCCGAGGATGGCGTCGACGCCGCCGATGCGTACGCGCTGACGCCTCTCAGCGACGCGTTCGTTCAGTTGGCGTCGCTGGTGCCGGAGGCAGACGCCGACGGGCTCGTCGGGCTCTCGGTCGATCACCGCCCGTCGCGCGGTCCGAGCGTCGAGGTCGACCTCGACGTCCGAGCGGTCCTCGATGGCGAGGCCGTCTCTTAAATCCACGACCTGCTATCTCCCAAGGCC
>CAYPVZ010000111.1:0-8367 GCA_964414235.1 uncultured Rhodothermales bacterium
GCTCAACTTCGTGCTCGACCCGCTGTTCATCCTCGGCTGGGGGCCGGTCCCGGCGCTCGGCGTGGCCGGCGCGGCGGCGGCCACCATCGGCACGCAGGGGCTGGCGGCCGTCGTCGGGGCCGGGCTGCTGCTGAGCGGCCGGCGGCCCATCCGCGTCCGGCTGGCGGACCTCCGGCCGGACCTCGCGCTGGCCCGGCGCATCGCCCGGCTCGGCTTCCCGGCCTCCGTCGAGCAGGGGATGCGCGCGCTCGGCCTGACCGTCCTCGTCACGCTCGTTGCCGGCTTCGGCAGCGGCGCCGTCGCGGCCTACGGCGTCGGCACGCGCATCTTCTCGTTCATCCTGATCCCGGCGTTCGGTCTCGCCATGGCCACCTCGACGGTCGTCGGGCAGAACATCGGCGCCGGGCAGCGGCTCCGCGCCCGCCAGACGGCGACGGTCGGCGCGTGGATCTCGTTCGGCGTCCTCACCGCGGCCGGCCTGCTGGCGGCGCTCTTCGCCCGGCCCCTCGTCGCCGCCTTCGTGCCCACCGAGCCCGAGGTGATCGAGGACGGCGCCCGCTTCCTCCGCATCATGGCCCCCACCTGGGGCTTCATCGGCGCCCAGACCGTCATCGGCGGCGCCTTCAGCGGGGCAGGGCGGACCTACGTCTCCATGGTCCTCGCCATCACCAGCCTCTGGGTCCTCCGCTTCCCCGTCGCCTGGCTCCTCACGGCGCGGACGGACCTCGGCATGGACGGCATCTGGTGGGCCTTCCCCATCTCCTACGTCGGCGGCGCGGTCCTCGCCATCGCCTGGTTCGTCCACACCCTCCGCCAGCCCATCGAGGACGAGGGCGTCCAGGAGGCCGCCGTCGCCGAGGCCACGCAGGAGCGGCCCTTCGGCTGAGGGCGGCGGGACCCGGGAGGAGGCCCGCTCGCCGCGTCTGGATGTCGTCTCGATGAGCAGAAACGGCTTCTCGATCGGCCCAACTGTCGTCTCGATGAGCAGAAACGGCCGCTCGATGGGCCTGGGCGGCCTCTCGATGGCCCGAAACGGCCGCTCGATGTGCCACAATGTCGGCTTGATGAGCCTAACTGGCCGCTCGATCTGCCAGGTTGTCCACTCGATGCGCCAGTACGGCTGCTCGACGGGCTTGGATGGCCGCTCGATGCGGCGGGACGGCCTCCGGGGCTGAGGGGGTTGGGGGCGTCGGGGGCCATCGCGCTGGCGGCGGTCGCCAGCGGGGCGGAGACGTGTGCGTTATGACGTGTGAGTTACCCGGTACGAGGCCGGATAAAACCGAGAGGCGGCGGTGAACTCGTCGCGGGCGAACAGGAGGGGGCGGCACTGTGGGACGTTATCCGGTGTGGGGCTTCGGTTTTTGTCCGGCCTCGCGCCACCCAACACCTGTTGCAATGCACTGCCGCTTCAGTCGGCGGCTGATGCACAATCTGGTACTGACAATCTGGTACTGGGGGAACGGGGCGAGCGCTTTCCCCGTCGGAAACGGAGTGCGGCGGCTCGTTTCCCTTCCCCCAGTTCGATGCGTTTCATTCTCCTCGCTGCGCTAGCGGTCGCCCCGAGCGGCATCACGGCGGCCCAGATTTCCTTCACAGGCACCTACTACCAAGACTTCGACAGCCTCGGCACGGCGGTCGAAGCGACACTCCCCAACGGCTGGCGTGCCGAGGCCCGCGGCTTCAGCGGGGGGCCCGGCTCTTACTCCGAGGCTGGCACCACGACGGACCTGAGGGGCGGAAACCGGTTCGGCATCGACAGCCCCGGCGGCATCGTCAACTTCGGAGCGGGTCCTGCTGAATCCGCGTCGGAGCGTGCCGTCGGGTTCTCCCTTGTTCCTGGCGAGGTCGAGAGCGTCGTCCTCTATGCTTGGTTCCGCAACGACACGGGCGCCCCGCTCGTCCCATTCGAGTTCTGGTACGGAAACGCTGACGAGGCATACCGCGGAGGTGACGGCGACGTCTACGCCACCGCTGACGTGTTCTACTCCCGAAATGGCATCTCGTGGATTGAGGCCCCAGGAGGCACTTTATACCGGAGCACCAACCGCGATGGGTACGATGACGCACCCGGAGGGCTGAAGGGGCGAAGTTATAGCCCGCTTCCAACTGGAACCCCCATTTCCCCCGGTGGCGACCTCTACTTCGCGTTCGTCTACGGACGGTCTTCCGAGTCGACGTCGATCCCTCCAGTGCTGGCCTTCGACGAGTTCGTGATCGCGAGCCCTCCCGACGCTGCGAGCGCCGTCTGGCCCTCGCGTGGTGAGCGGCTGTTCGGCGAAGTGCCGGTTGGCACGACGAGTGCGCCACTCCCCATTGACGCAAATGTGGCGGGCGTCTCGCCCGAACCGGCAGACAGGCCCACCCCAGTCCTCAGCGGACCGCACGCCAGTGACTTCGAGATCACCCCCTCTGAGGGTGGTGGGTACGATCTCACCTTTACGCCCGGTGGCACAGGCGAACGAGAGGGGACACTGACGTTCGTCACCCCGGACACGACCAGTCGGCCGGTTGCGCTGCGCGGCGTCGGCCTCGGCGCCACCACCACAGCGGGTGCCCCCGACGCCGCCTCAATCTCGCTCCGTGCCTGGCCGAACCCTGTTTCCGGTCTTACGCACCTGAGCGCACACGTCTCGGTGCCCGGTCCAGCCCGGCTTACCGTCCACGACGCGCGCGGTCGTGAGATCGCCGTGGTGTTCGACGGCTCGTTCCGCTCGGGTTCACACTCATCTACTTTCGATGTTTCCGGTCTAGCGCCGGGCCTGTACGTCGCCAGGCTCGTTACTCCTCAGGAATCAACAACGATTCGGCTAACCGTTTCCCGATAACCCCACCGTCAGCGTCATTTCACCTGGAGGAGCCGGGTCCCTGAGTGACACTTCAGACCGGGTACTGGGCGACACGTCGGAGGCCGCAGTCTAGGTCTTGAGCTGGTAGTCCCGCTCGTCCAACCGGCGGCGCTACTTGGCCCTCGCTCCGCGACTGTGCCGTCAGCCCTTCGCGGTCGAGCGGCCGTCTGTTGAGCGGTGCGCCCGTCCAGAGTGCGGTCGGCTTGGCCTCGGTCCCACCTCCGCGCTGGCGGCGGGCGCCGCCAGCAGGGCGGGGCTCAGTCGCCGCCGCGCGGGGGCCGGCGTGGCGCATCGCTATCTGGTCTTGCTCGGGCCAGCGTCGGGCCTGGATCGGCCTATGGGCTCGCCTCGGAGGGGTCCTCCGCTGCGGCTCCGACAAAGGGCGTAGGCTTGGTCGACGCCGGGGCTCGGGGTACCCTCCGAGTCTAATGGACCCAACGCGTCAGCGCTCTTGCCTCGTTCTGCCGCCAGCGCCTACGTTGCCTCCTCCAACCGCTTCGCCGCGTTGTGCGGCTGAGTGACCAATCGCTCTGTTGAGAACCTCCGCAAATCTCGTTCGCATCAAGAGCCTTCACGCGCTGGCGGCGGTTGTCTGAGGGAACCGGAGGCGGTCAGCTTCGACCGACCTTGAGCTTCTCCACAGAGCAAATCGCACCCTGTTGCGCGCCTTTCGGTCTACCACTCTCATGAACCGTCGCCTCGCTAGGGTCGTCCTCATCGCCGGGTCCCTCTACGCGCTCGTTGCCACGCCCTCGGCGCTCGCCCAGGGTCTGCGCACGGACCTTGCGCGGGTCCGGGACCTTCACCTAGACAGCCTCGACGCCGGCGCCCGCGTGTACTACTCCACCGGGTACGCCAGCCGGGCCGAGGCCGTCGGCCGTCTGATTGCCGAGGTCGACGCATTCTACCATGACAGCCTCGGCGTGCCGATTGATCTTCGAGTCGCCCTGCTCGACACGACTGACTACCGCCGGGCCGCCCTCTCTTGGGGACTCCCCTACGGCGTTCCGTTCGTCAGTGACGGGCTTGTGGTTCACCCGGCCGACCTCAGCGTCGGCCTCGTGCGGGAGGGGTATGCCCCGTACGAGCGGACGGCCCCGCCCCGGCTGGTGGCCCGGCTCGCCTCGGTCGGCGAGACGTACGCCGCCGCGCTCCCCGTCATGTTCGACGCGATGGCGCTCCACGAGATCGGCCACCTCCAGGTCGAGGCCTACGGGCTCGACACGAAGCAGCCGTGGTTTAACGAGATGGCGGCGACCTACCTGGCCTATGCGTTCATGCGGGTCAAGGCGCCCGCGATGGCGCTTGCGTGGGACGTCGTGACGGAGGCGGCGCGGGAGGGGTACACGCCCGCGCACACGTCGCTCGACGACTTCGATCAGCTCTACCTCGGGGTCGGGTTCGAGAACTACGGGTGGTACCAGAACACCTTCCAGGACCGAGTCCGCGTGCTCTACGACTTGTACGGGCTCGACTTCATCCGTGGGGCGAAGGAGCGTCTCGGCCGCGACCCCAGCTGGACGCCGGAGACCGCCGCGGAGTTGGTGGGGGCACTGGAGGAGGTGGCCCCGGGGTTCGTCGCGTGGAGTGCGGCGTACCAGTAGGGGCGCGTAACCTGCCACTGCACGCCGACGCAGGGCTCGGCGGCTTTGCTTCGTCCGAGCGCTAGCGCATACGTGCCTCGTTCCACGGCTGCGGCGCCACGGGCGGGTGAGCAGCAATCCGTTACACGGCGCCCCATTCGTCTTGCGCCTCTTCGACCAAATCGTTGCAACGTGTCGCACGGCTCATGCCGACTGCCGTGAGCTCGACGCGATGGTCAGCTCCAGGGCGAGATCGAGTATGCGAGCGACTTGCTTGGACCGATGAGAGGGGGGTACGCCCAACTGAGCGACTCGGAGCGGGCGGCTCTCGACGGACTGGTCGACGACCTCGACCTCGTCGAGTTGGACGATGGCGGATTCGAGTCGCGTCTCGAAACTCCTGTGCAGGGGTGTGAGCGGGGCCGGGTGTTCTTGGAGCGTCGCGCCGTCTCATTCCGGTTCGCGAGCCGTGCAATCGTGCGACGCGCTCATCTACTTGTCCTCGGTGCGCTGGCGGTCATGGCCGTGGATGGGTGGACGTGGTAGGGTACTCGGTTCTCGCCTGAAGCGTGGCAGAGGAAGGAGCGACGGGTCCTCACCGGGCCGCCCCGGATCGAGAGGATCGACGACCTTCTGGACGAGCACAAGTTGGTGGGCCGGACTCGTTCGGAGGCCGTGGCGCTACTCGGTGAGCCCGAAGATACCGACTACTTCACCGACTTCGATATGGTCTACTGGCTCAGGCCGGAGCGGCGTTGCATCCGCATCTGACTCCAGTGGCACGTGCTTCGTCTTGGCGAGGAAGGGCATGTGACCGAGCAGCGTGTGGTCTCCGACTGAGCGGTCGTGCTCGGGCCAGCGACCCCGCCGCTGCAGGCGGATCGAGGGCGTCAGCGCTCTCCGTCGGCGGTAGGGCCACCACTTCCGGGGCTTCGGACCTTCGTGATGTCCGTCCTCAGCCGCTGAGCGGCCATTGTTGGGCGGCGCGCCCGTCCAGAGCGCGCGCGGCGCGGCTTCCGGTCCTACCTCCGCGCTGGCGACGGGCGCCGCCAGTAGGGCGGCGGGGAGCGGAAAGGGACGCCTCCGGCTGGCGACGGGCGCTGGCCGTCGAATAAATCAGGAGTCGGCAGGGATGGACGCCCCCCTATGGGGCCGATAGCTTGCCAAGATTCCCTCCTTCCCGAATGAGAACCGTTCTCGGCGCCCTCGCCCTCCTCGCCCTGGGCGTCGCCGACGCGCAGCCCCGCTTCGTCGCCGACCTCGCCGGGAGCCAGAGCAGCTCGCCGACCTACCTGACGGTCTACGACGGCCGCCTCTTCTTCGCCGCGACGACCAGCAGCGACGGCCGGGAGCTCTGGAGCTACGACGCCGCGACCGGCGATCTCGTACTAGCGGCGGACATCGACACCCCGGGCAGCGGGGGGAGCTACCAGGGGAGCTTCCCCTCGCACCTCGCCAGCTACGGCGGCGAGCTGTTCTTCCGGATCGACGAAGACGACCGGCGTGGGCTGTGGGCCTACGATGCGAGCTCCGGCGCGGCGCGCGAGGTGTCGCCCACGCCGCCGGGGCTGTGGTACGCACCCTCGGGCCACCAGGCGGGGCCCGCGTGGTTTACCGAGTACGACGGGCGCCTCTTCTACATCGCGTGGAGCAACGAGCGGGGCAAAGGGCTCTGGGCCTACGACGCGGCGACTGGCGAGGCTGGACCCGTGCTCGACGTCCCGGGCGAGTTCGACCCGGCGTCGCTCGTCGTGCTCGACGGAAAGCTTCTGTTCGCGGCGGAGGCCGGATATCGGACGCGGGGGCTCTTCGCCTACGACGCGGCTACGGGGGCGGCCGCCGAGGTGGCGCCGTCCGTCCGCAACCCGGGCCCGGGGGTCGCCTACGGCGGCCGGCTCTACACGGTCGCGGACCTCGGCCAGGGGCACGCGCTGTGGGAGTACGACCCGGCGACGGGCGAGGCTCATTCGCTGACGACGGCCAACTCGGGCTCCCCGGTCGTCGTCTATGCGGGGCGCATCTGGGTGTACGGCCCCGGCAACCTGCGCGACACCTTGAAGGGGGTAGACCCTGCGACGGGCGCCGTGACGACGGTCCAGGGCCCGTACCTTGGCGGCTTTCTCCCGAGCGTGACGCCGGTGGTCTACGCCGGGCGCCTCTGGCTTTCGGCCAACGACAACGACCACGGACAGGAGCTGTGGGCGTACGACGCGGCGACGGGGCAGCTGGCGCTGGCCGTGGACGTCGATCCCCGGGTCAGCGCCGAGATGGGGGGCTACTCCGGCACTCCGGAGGACCTGACGGTCTACGACGGCCGGCTGTTCTTCAGCGCCGACGACGGCATCCGTGGGCGGGAGGTCTGGGCGTACGACGCGGCGACGGGCGCGGCGTCGCTGGTGGCCGACGTCGAGGCGTCGGAGGACAGCCGGCCCTCGGACTTCGCCAGCGTCGGCGGGCACCTGCTGTTCACCGCCTGCGGAGGCGTCGACCGGCCGACGAGCTGCGGCCTGTGGGACCTCGACGAGGCCGCTCCGGCCTCCGTCGACTCGTTCTGGTGGAGCGGCTACAGCGGCCCCCCCGAGATCCTGGGCGACATCGACGGCACGGTCTACCTGGCCTACGACGACGGCCACTGGTACCTCGGCGGGCACGGTCGCGAGCTCTGGGCCTACGACCCCGCCAGCGGCGAGGCCCGGCTCCTCTACGACCTCCGCATGGCCGATCCCGAGGGCAACCTGTCGTCGAGCCCGCGGAGTGGCGCCGTGCTGGGCGGGCGTCTCTACTTCGGGGCCGAGGAGGGACGCCTCGGCCGGGAGCTCTGGGCCTACGACCCGGCCACGGGCGTCGCCACGCTGGCCGCCGACATCCGGGCGGGCGAGGCCGGCAGCGACCCGAGGGCACTCATGGCCTACGACGGCCAGCTCTACTTTGTCGCCGACGACGGAGTCCACGGCGCCGAGCTCTGGACGTTTGACCCTGCCAGTGGGCAGGCCAGTCTCGTGGTCGATCTGAGGCCCAACTCCGGGGACGGGCTCATCGACGGGCTCACGAGCTACGCCGGGCGTCTCTACTTCGTCGGGCGGGGCGCTACGGGGCTCCCGCGGCTCCACGCCTACGACCCGGCGACCGGCGCCACCGCTGCCGTCGCCATCGGAGAGGGGATCGAGGTCGAGCGGGTGCGCTCCAGCGAACCGCCCATGGTGTTCGACGGCCGGCTGGTGTTTCCGGCGTGGGCGACGTCGCCGGAGTGGGAGGGGACGACCCTCGCGGCCTACGATGCGGTGACGGGCCAGACGACGGCGATCACGCAGGCCGAAGGGCCTACGAGCCTGGCGGCGTTCGAGGGCCGGCTTTACTTCGCCGCCGGAACCTACGAGGCCGGGCGGGAGCTGTGGGTTTACGACCCCGAGGCCGACTCGTCCTGGATGGACGTGGACCTCGTGCCTGGTCGGGACGGGTCGAGCCCGCACGACCTCGTGGTTCACGGGGGGACGCTCTACTTCGGCGCCTCGACGCCTCGGTACGGAGACGAGCTCTGGGCCTACGACGGCTCGATGGCGGTCCCGACGGCGCGCCACCCCGCACCCGGGGCCTTCCAGCTGTCGGCGCCCGCGCCCAACCCCACACGTGCACAGACGCATCTCTGGCTCACGACCGATGTCGCGGCTCCCGTCCGCGTCACGGTCCACGACGTGCTGGGGCGAGAGATTCTCCGTCTCTACGATGGCCCGCTGGCGGCCGGCGTCGAGCAGGAGGTCGTCCTCGACGCGGCCGCACTGCCTGCCGGCGTGTACCTCGTTCGCGCCGTCGGGCCCCGGGGGCAGGCGACGCAGGCGGTCTCCGTCGTCCGCGAGCGCCGGTTGGCGACGGGCGCCGCCAGCGGGGCGGGGCTCAGTCGCCGCCGCGGGGGACGAAGCGGCGCGGGCCGCCCTCGCCGG
>CAYPVZ010000112.1:0-8361 GCA_964414235.1 uncultured Rhodothermales bacterium
CCGGAGCGCCCGCATCGCGCTGCTGGTCTACGCCGACGGCGAGAAGCGCTACATCATCGCCCCGGACAAGATCACGGTCGGCCAGACCGTCTCCTCGGGCGCCGATGCCTCGCCGGACCTTGGCAACTGCCTCCCGCTGGCGAACATCCCGCTCGGCACGACGGTCCACGCGATCGAGATGAAGCCGGGCAAGGGCGCGCAGATGGCGCGGTCCGCCGGCACGAGTGCGCAGCTGACCGCCCGCGAGGGCCGGTTCGCCAACCTCAAGCTCCCGTCCGGCGAGGTCCGCCGCGTCCCGGTCGAGTGCCGGGCCACGATCGGCTCGACGTCGAACCCGGACCACATGAACATCGACATCGGCAAGGCCGGCCGCAGCCGCTGGCTCGGCATCCGGCCGAAGACGCGCGGCGTCGCCATGAACCCGGTCGACCACCCGATGGGCGGCGGCGAGGGCAAGGCGTCCGGCGGCCACCCGAAGTCCCCGACGGGCGTCTACGCCAAGGGGTTCAAGACGCGCAAGAAGAACAAGGCGTCTGACAAGCTCATCGTCCGCCGCCGCAAGGCCAAGAAGTAACCACTATGGCACGCTCGCTCAAGAAGGGACCCTTCGTCCATTACAAGCTCCGCGCGAAGGTCGAGGAGATGAACGAGGGCGGCAAGAAGCGCGTCGTCAAGACGTGGAGCCGCGGCTCGATGATCACGCCCGACATGCTCGGTCACACGTTCGCTGTTCACAACGGGAAGCAGTTCATCCCGGTCTACGTGACGGAGAACATGATCGGCCACCGTCTCGGGGAGTTCGCGCCCACGCGGACCTTCCGGGGCCACGCCGGGGCCAAGAAGGACCGCCGCCGCTAACCCGACTGGCGGAGCGCTTTCGCCAGCGCCCGCCCCACACCGACACAATCATGGAAGCACGCGCCAAGCGGAAGTATCTCCGCATCAGCCCGCGCAAAATGCGGATCGTGGCCGACGTCGTCCGCGGTAAGAACGCGCAGCAGGCGATCTCGACCCTCGAGTTCATGCCGCAGAAGGCCGCCGCGATGGTCCGCCGGGCCATCCAGGACGCCTACGGCAACCTGGTCGACCAGAACCAGGACGAGCGGATCGACGACGACGCGCTCATCGTCAAGACCATCATGGTCGACCAGGCGCCCGTCATCAAGCGGTTCCGCCCCGTCTCGCGCGGTCGGGCCCACCCGATCCTCAAGCGCTCCAGCCACCTCACCGTCGTCGTCGGCACGCCCGACACGGAGGAGGCGTAACCCTCACACCCAGACACAAAAGACCATGGGTCAGAAAACCAACCCCGTCGGCTTCCGTCTCGGTGTGATCCGAGGCTGGGACTCGAACTGGTACGAGGACGGGTCCTACGCCGACAAGATCGTCGAGGACCACGAGATCCGTCGCTACCTGGAGGCGCGCCTCAAGCGCGCCGGTCTCAGCCGCGTCGTCATCGAGCGGACGCCCAAGCGGGTCATCCTCACGCTCCACACGTCGCGCCCGGGCGTCATCATCGGCCGCGGCGGGTCCGAGGTCGAGAAGCTCCGCGAGGAGCTCAAGACGCTCACGGACAAGGACATCCAGATCAACATCAACGAGATCAAGCGTCCCGAACTGGACGCCTCGCTGGTGGCCCAGAACATCGCCCAGCAGCTGGAGGGCCGTGTGTCCTACCGCCGCGCGATGAAGCAGGCCATGGGTGCCGCCATGCGCATGGGCGCCCAGGGCATCCGCATCAAGCTGGCAGGCCGCCTTGGCGGTGCCGAGATGGGCCGCGTCGAGCAGTACCTCGAGGGTCGCGTCCCGCTCCACACGATGCGGGCCGACATCGACTTCGCGGAGGCCACCGCCTTCACGATCTACGGCACGTCCGGCGTGAAGGTCTGGATCTTCCACGGTGAGGTCATCGGCAAGCCCGATCTCTCGCCGAACGCGACTGCGCAGCGCCAGCAGAACGCCGCCCCGTCGGTCCCCGAGCGCCGTCGGCGCGACGGCGGCCGTGACGGCGGCGGGCGTGACGGTGGACGCGATGGCGGCCGTGGCCGTGGCGGACGCGGCGGTTCCGGTGGGGGCCGCGGTGGCTCCGGCGGCGGCCGTGGCCGGCGTTAAGACGACCCTTCCTGACAGCACCAGATAGACTGAATTGCCATGTTGATGCCGAAGCGGACCAAGTTCCGCAAGATGCAGAAGGGCCGTGTCACCGGTCTCGCCCAGCGGGGCGCCCGGATCACGTTCGGTGACTTCGGGATCAAGGCGCTCGACGCCGGCTGGATCACCTCCCGCCAGATCGAGGCCGCCCGTATCGCCATGACCCGGCGCATGAAGCGCCAGGGCAAGGTGTGGATCCGCGTGTTCCCTGACAAGCCGATCACCAAGAAGCCGGCCGAGACCCGAATGGGCAAGGGCAAGGGCTCCCCCGAGTACTGGGTGGCCGTCGTCAAGCCCGGCCGGATCCTCTTCGAGGTCGGCGGTGTGCCGGAGGAACTGGCGCGCGAGGCCATGCGCCTCGCCATCCAGAAGCTCCCGATCAAGGCCAAGTTCGTGGTCCGCCCCGAGATGAACCCGGTGCCGCCCCCGGCGGGGACCTCGGCCGACGAGACGGAGGCCGTGACGGCGACCGTCTCCGGCGAGGACCTCACGACGGTCTACGGGCTCGGCGACACCTCTGCGGCGCAGCTCCAGGCGGCCGGCATCGACTCGTTCGAGGCGCTTGCCGGCGCCACCGTCGAGCAGCTCCGCGAGATCATCGAGGCCGAGGGGACCGACCAGGAGTCGGTCAACGAGGAGACGTGGCCGACCCAGGCCCGCTACCTCGCCGACGGTGACTTCGAGGGCTTCGAGGAGTACGTCGAAGGCCTCCGCGAGGCCGACGGCAACGTGATCGCCACCGACGAGGAGCCCGAGGCTTCCGCCGTGGAGGCGACTGACGAGGCTGCCAGCGACGACGAGACCGAGGCCTAGTCCTCTCCGAATCTGACACCGGCCCCGGGCTTCGGCCCGGGGCCTTTCCATGACCGACATGAAAGCCAACGAGATCCGCGACCTCAGCGAGGCCGAGATCCGCCAGCGCATCGCCGAGGAGGCCAAGGATCTGACCGATCTCCGCTTCCGCCGTGCCGTGGCCGGCCTCGAGAACCCGATCGTGCTCCGCCAGAAGCGGCGCGAGATCGCCCGTATGCGGACGATCCTCGCCGAGAAGGCAGCCCCGGGCCAGAGCACGCCGCCCGCCGACGAGGCGTAGCGGCACGGCTGCCTTGGCAGCCTCGACGCGGAGAAGACTCGCGTGAAGCTTCGGTGTGGCGGGCTGTTCCGCCCGGCTCTCACTGAACCTTCGCTCGGACCGGCGCTATCCTCGTCGTTCCCCCGGCTGGCGATGCCGGTCGGCGGCGTTGACGCCCCGGGCGTCTCGCCACACCCGTAGTTGGTGGGGTTCCGGCCCACCAAGCGAATAGCAACCCGCCCGTAGAGGGCACCAGGCTATGGCCAACGAAACCACGACCGCCGAGGCGGTCGCCGAGCGCGGCGCGCGCAAGTTCCGCGTCGGCCTCGTCGTCTCCGACAAGATGGACAAGACGATCACTGTGGCCATCGAGCGCCAGGTGAAGCACCCCATCTACGGCAAGTTCGTCAAGCAGACGACCAAGCTGAAGGCGCACGACGAGACGAACGACGCCAACACGGGCGACACCGTCCGCATCCAGGAGACCCGCCCGCTCTCGAAGACGAAGCGGTGGCGGCTCGTGGAGGTCCTTGAGCGCGCCCGATAACCTTCCCCCGCACGGGACGGGCGCCGGCCCTGGGCTGGCGGCTCGTCCGCACTCGGCACACCCATGATTCAGCAAGAGTCCCGACTCAACGTCGCCGACAACAGCGGGGCCAAGGAGGTCCTCTGCATCCGCGTCCTCGGCGGCTCCGGCCGGCGCTACGCGCGGGTCGGCGACGTGATCGTCGTCTCGGTCAAGAACGCCATCCCTGGCGGCAACGTGAAGAAGGGCGACGTCTCCAAGGCAGTCGTCGTTCGTACCAAGAAGGAGTTCCGGCGCCCGGACGGCTCGTACATCCGGTTCGACGAGAACGCCGCCGTCCTCATCAACGACGCCGACGAGCCCCGCGGCACCCGCATCTTCGGGCCCGTCGCCCGTGAGCTCCGCGACCGCCAGTTCATGCGGATCGTCTCCCTCGCCCCCGAAGTCCTCTAGACCGATGCCGCGCACGACGAACAAGCAGAAGAAGCTCCACGTCAAGAAGGGCGACATGGTCGCCTTGACCAAGACGATCACGAGCGCCAAGAACCTCAACCCGTCGCAGTCACGGCTGAAGGGGTACGTCGCCCGCGTACTGGAGGTCTATCCGGACAAGGATAAGGTTCTCGTGGAGGGCGTTAACGTCCGCTATAAGCACACGAAGCCGAATCAGACCTACACCAACGGCGGGCGCATCCCGGCCGAGCGACCCATCCACGTTTCGAACGTTATGCCCGTCGACGGCAGCGGCAACCCGACCCGGATCGGCCGCAAGCGCGTCGAGGACCCCAACACCGGCAAGGCCCGGTGGGTCCGCTACGCGAAGACGACCGGCGAAGAGCTCGACAGCTAACTCCCCATTCCGTCCATGAGGCGGACCGATCAGGCGACTGCCGAACGGTCCGCTCGACGACGACACTCCGATGGAAGTCCAGAACTACACACCTCGCCTCAAGGAGCGCTACCGCTCCGAGATCGCGCCCGCGCTCTCCGAGCAGTTTGGGTACGACAACGTCATGCAGGTGCCCCGGCTGCTCAAGGTGGTGGTCAACAAGGGCATCGGCGACGCGTCCCAGAACAAGAAGGTCCTTGACGACGCGCTCCAGGAGATCCGTAAGATCACCGGCCAGCAGCCGGCGGTCCGCAACGCGCGGAAGTCGATCTCGAACTTCAAGCTGCGCGAGGGGATGCCCGTCGGCGTCGCCGTCACCCTGCGGGGGGACCGGATGTGGGAGTTCGTCGACCGGCTGGTGACGCTGGCGCTCCCGCGCGTCCGCGATTTCCGGGGCATCCCGGACAAGAGCTTCGACGGCCGGGGCAACTACACGCTCGGCGTCCAGGAGCAGATCATCTTCCCGGAGATCGACATCGACTCGACGCCGCAGATTTCGGGCCTCGACATCACGTTCGTGACGTCGGCCCCGACGGACGAGGAGGGCTTTGCTCTGCTCAAGGCGCTCGGCATGCCGTTCATCCGTCGTCAGACCGAGGCCGAGTAACCGAAACCCAGAGACCCATGGCTAAGAAGTCCGTCATCGCTCGCGAGAAGAAGCGCCGGGAGACCGTCGCGAAGTACGCCGAGAAGCGCGCCCGGCTCACCGAGATTCGCGAGGCGCTGTTCTCCGACCGACGCGCCCTGGTCGGCGAGGAGAACAAGATCGCCCAGAAGTACGCAAACCCCGCGCAAAAGGCCGAGCTCGAGCAGCTCGCGCGGCTGAAGGCCGAGGGGAAGTGGGAGGAGCTCCAGAAGCTCCCCCGCGACGCGAGTCCCGTCCGGATGCACAACCGGTGCGCGCTGACTGGCCGCCCGCGCGGCTACCTCCGCAAGTTCGGCGTCTGCCGCAACGTGTTCCGCGAGTTGTCCGTCGAGGGCAAGATCCCGGGCGTCCGCAAGTCGAGCTGGTAGCGTCTGGCTGGCGGCGATGTCCGCCAGCGGCGCACGACCGGCACCCATTCCCATTCTCTAGCGGTCAGGCGGGGGCCACCCCGAACCGGCCGAAGACCCCATGAGCGCTTTCAGCGACCCCGTCGCGGATTACCTGACCCGGATCCGCAACGCCCAGAAGGCCCGCCACCCCTACGTGGACGTGCCTGCCTCGAACCTTAAGCGGGCCATCACGCAGATCCTCCTCGACAAGGGCTACGTCAAGGACTACGTCAACGTCGAGGACAACAAGCAGGGCCTGATCCGGGTCTACCTCAAGTACCTTCGCGGCGGCAAGCCGGTCATCCAGCGGATCGACCGCGTCTCGAAGCCCGGCCTCCGTCGGTACGTCAGCGCGGACAACCTGCCGCGCGTGATGAACGGCCTCGGCATCGCCATCGTCTCGACGAGCCGTGGCGTGATGACCGACAAGGAGGCCCGTCGCGCTGGCATCGGGGGCGAAGTGCTCGCCGTCGTCAGCTAACCCCGAGACCTCAACCGAACAGACCCATGTCCCGAATCGGAAAGCTCCCGGTCGCGATCGCCGACGGCGTCTCGGTCGACGTCTCGGACAAGAACCACGTCACCGTCAAGGGCCCGAAGGGCGAGCTTGGCCTCCAGATCGACCCTGACATCACGGTCGAGAAGGAGGACGGCCAGCTCGTCGTGAGCCGGCCGACCGAGCAGAAGCGGCACAAGGCGCTCCACGGCCTCACGCGCTCGCTCATCGCCAACATGGTGCAGGGCGTGACGGAGGGCTACTCCAAGGAACTCGAAGTGATCGGCGTCGGCTACCGCGCCGAGGCGACGAAGGTGGGCAGCCTGGACGTGCTCGAGCTCGCCCTCGGCTTCTCGCACCCGATCTACTTCGTCCCGCCGTCCGGCATCTCGTTCGAGGCCACGACCGTCCGCGGTCAGAACCCGCGCGTCAAGATCTCCGGCATCGACAAGCAACTCGTGGGCCAGGTCGCGGCCAAGATCCGCGCCCTCCGTCCGCCGGAGCCTTACAAGGGCAAGGGCATCCGGTACGCCGGCGAGCAGATCCGCCGCAAGGCCGGCAAGACAGCCGCCCGTTAACGACCCCGCGGCTGGCGGCCTCCGTCGCCAGCCGCTCTCCCTGCGTGGTCCGACGGCCACTCCGTCGACCCCCAAGCGCACCCTCAAGACTCATGGCCAAGACCGCTACCAAGGTCACGCAGCGCGCCCGCATCCGGCGCCGTATCCGCGCCAAGGTCTCCGGCACCCCGGAGCGCCCGCGCCTGAGCGTCTTCCGCTCGAACAAGCACATCTACGCCCAGCTCATCGACGACGCTGCCGGCGTCACGCTGGCCGCCGCGTCGACCCGGGAGGGCGATGCCGGTATCGGGGTCGAGTCCTCGAAGGCCGTCGGCCAGCGGATCGCCGAGCGCGCGAAGGAGGCCGGCGTCTCGACGGCCGTTTTCGACCGAGGCGGCTACCGTTATCACGGCAACGTCAAGGCTGTCGCGGAAGGCGCCCGGGAGGGCGGCCTCCAGCTCTAACCCGCACCCTCTAACATCATGGCACAGCAGCAGAACCGAGGTCGCGGCGGCCGGGATCGTCGCAACGACGGCCGGGACAACGAGGCCAACAAGTCGAACCTCATCGAGCGCCTCGTCGCGGTCAACCGCGTGGCGAAGGTGGTCAAGGGCGGCCGGCGGTTCTCGTTCAACGCCGTCGTCGTCGTCGGCGACGGGAACGGGAAGGTCGGGCAGGGCCTCGGCAAGGCCAACGAGGTCGCCGACGCGATCTCGAAGGGCACCGAGGACGCCAAGAAGAACATGATCGCCGTGCCCGTGACCGGTACGGGGTCGATCCCGCATGCCGTCCGCGGCCAGCACGACGCGGGCACAGTCCTCCTCAAGCCCGCAACCGAGGGCACCGGCGTCATCGCCGGCGGCGGCGTCCGCGCCGTCCTCGAGTGCGCCGGCATCTCGAACGTGCTGTCGAAGAGCCAGGGCTCCTCGAACCCGCACAACCAGGTCTCGGCCACGATGGACGCGCTCAAGCAGGTGCAGGACCCGGCCGAGGTCGCCGCCCGTCGCGGGCTCACCCTCAAGCAGGTTTTCGAGGGCTAGGCGCTCGGCTGGCGCCGCCGCCAGCCGCTCCGGCCCCCACTCCCCAGAGACATGGCAACGATCAAGATCACCCAGACGCGGAGCCAGATCCGGCGCCCCGGCGACCAGAAGCGGACGCTCACGGCGCTCGGCCTCGGCCGCATCGGGAAGACCGTCGAGGTCGAGGCGACCCCCCAGATCAACGGGATGGTCGCCAAGGTGAAGCACCTCGTCTCCGTCGAGGAGGCGTAGCGCTCGCGCCGCGCCTGGCTGGCGGCATCCGTCGCCAGCCGAGGCTCCGGCCTTTCATCGAAAACCGAACCGCGGTCGGCCCGGCGCCCTGCCGGACCGGCCTATCTTTTCCGGGCGCCGCCATCGGCGCCGCACGACGTTACGCTGCGTGCACGCGAGTCGGTCCTAAACCAGCGACCGGCGCACTAGCCACCCCATCCGATGGATCTCAGCAACCTCAAACCCGCTGCGGGCTCGACCAAGAACAAGAAGCGCGTCGGGCGCGGCCAGGGCTCTGGCAAAGGCGGCCACACGGCCGGCAAGGGCCACAAGGGCCAGAAGAGCCGCTCGGGCGGCAGCCTGCCGACGTGGTTTGAGGGCGGCC
>CAYPVZ010000113.1:0-8354 GCA_964414235.1 uncultured Rhodothermales bacterium
CTCCGCGCCTGGGGCGACACGCTCCTCGTCCTCTCGGGCTACCGGCCGGTCCTCACCCGGATCCCGCTCGTGGCCGCCGCCAGCGGCCCGGCCACGGTCGACACGCTCGCCCTCGTCGGGTTCGACTCGCCCCAGATGCCGCGCTCGGCCCAGTACATGCGCGGCGAGGTCGACGAGCCGCCGCTGCTGGCGTCGTCGGCCGGCGCCGTGGGCGACCGCCTGTTCGTGCTGAACCTCCGCTCGGATCACGTCCGGGTGGACGTGTACGGGCGCGACGGGCGGCTCCAGCGCGTCCTCGTCTCGCCCGGGCCGTGGCAGCCGCTGGCGGACGTCGCGGAAGACCTCGCCGTCCGCGAACGCGACGGGACGATCGAGCTGGCGGTACTCCGGGCGAGCCCGCCCGGCCTGCTCCGCGCGCCCGACGCGCGGGTCGTCCTGTACCGGTGGGCCGAGAACGTCAGCCGCCCGTGACGGTGTACCGCGTGACGCGGCCGGCGTCGACCGTCATCCGCTGCCGCGCCTCGCCAGTGCCGATGGAGCCGGCATCGACGTCCCAGCAGCCGGCCGAGACGTCGAACCTGTAGCTCTGGCCAGGCTCGATCGTCGTCCCACGCGGGAGCCGGTTGAGGCCGTACGTCGAGGCCGAACAGGCCGAGATGAGCACCGCGTGGACCGTGGCGTCGGAGGCGTTGACGACCTCGATGGTGCCGGTCGGCTCACCCTCGCGGATGAGGGGACCGCCCGTGAGGAGACTCGCGCAGCCGGCCGCCGCCAGCACAGCGGCCACCAGAACAAGGGATCGCATGGAGAGGAGGGGATGGACACGGCCAGTCTCCCATTGGCCGGACCGCGGCGCCTCCCCTTCGCCGGGGAAAGCCGCATCCGCATAGCGGACACCAACGAGCAGAGAAGGCGACCTGCGCCGCCAGCGCGCGGCGAGGACGCGGGAGCGTTGTCGTCGTCCAGACGTTTGTCCCGCCCCTCTCCCCGATCTCCCATGCGCTTCGCCCCCCTCCTCCTGCTTCTCCTCGCCGCGTGCGCCTCCGATCCCGCACCGGATGCCGACGTCGTGATGGCCGACACGACCACGACCGCCGCACCGGCTGCGTCCGACACGCTGGCGATCACCGTCGACGACACGGCACTCGTCGCCCGCCCGTCCGCCCCGCTTCGGATTGAGGGCGCGTGCCCGTTCGAGGGCTGTACCTACGGCACCTGGACGACGAGCGCGGACACTCGGGTGTTCTCGGCCGCGGGCGACACGACCAGCACGACGTTCACCGTCCCGGCCGGCACCGCGCTCCAGGCCGACCGTGGCTTCGTCCTCATCACCCAGTTCGGCACGACGGCCGTCACGACGCCGGGCGAACTCTACCTCGTCGGCGGCGAGACCCGCGAGCTCGTCCCCGGTGACACCCTCCTGGTGTTCGACCACCAGGGAGAGGGGAGCTATCGCGTCTGGTTCGACGGTCACATCGGTTTCTCGGAGGCCGGCGGCTATCAGGGCCCGCCCGGCGAGGAGCCCGCGCTCCGCCAGCTGACCGAGCCCGCGTCCCAGTGGTGGGCTCACGTCACGGCGCCCGACGGCCAGAGCGGCTGGCTCTGGATGGACCGGACGCCCGATGTCGAGGGCGCCGATGCGCTCGGCGGCTGACTTCCTCTCGCCCCGCTGGCGCCGGCCGCCAGCGGGGCGGACTGACGGCGGCGTGGCGTCGTACTCAGCGGAGCGGGCGGTCGCTCTTGCAGACGCGCTGGCGCCCGTCACAGACGGCATAGGCGTAGCCCTGCGCGTCGACGGCCCCGACGGTCCACCGGACCCCGGTCGCAAGGGGGGTTCCCTCGACCGTGACCGTGCCGAGCGCCCGGTCAGCCCCGCCCGAAGGGCGGATCATCAGCACCTGGCCGTCGAGGTGGAGGAGGCTGCCGGAGGGAGTGCCCGCGAGCGGGACCGAGACCCCCGAGGACTCCCACGACTGGCCGCCGTCCCGCGAAACCTCGTCCCCGACGAACACCGCCGTGCCGGCCACGGCCACGGGCCGGAGCTCGTTCGCCCCCGTGTCGTCCCGGAGTTCGCTCCACGTCCGACCGCCGTCGACGCTCTTGGAGAGGCGGGCGAGCGGGGTGCAGTCGCCCGAGGCCGTGCAGCGCCGCCAGCCGCCGGCGACGTAGAGCGTCCCGTCGGATGCCTCGAAGATGCCGCCGGGGAGGTGCGGCGACAGAATCGGGCCGGGCTGGAAGCTGGGCCACACCGAGACCGGGGCGTCCCACGTGTGGCCGTCGTCGGACGAGAACCAGATGAGGTTCGACAGCGCCACCGCCAGCCGACCGTCGCGGAGCCGCGCCGTCACGCCGAGCACACGCCGCGCCCGGTCGCCCGTCACGTCGGTCGCGCTCGTCCAGTGCCAGGTGCCGCTCGCGGCGTCGTAGCGCGCGGGGAACTGGCGGCCCCCGGCGGGCTCGGCGCGGAGGAGGACACCGCCGTCCGGAAACACGCCGAAGGTGCCGAGGCCCGTGAGCATCGACGCCGGGCCAGGGTCGGCGGGCGCGCCGAATCCGCCCCGGTAGGTCAGCGTGCGAACGGGATCGTCTGCTGTGAAGAAGCCCGCGTCGTCCGCCACGACGTAGGTCCGGTCGCCGAGGTACCGGGCCACGAAGGTGCTCGGCAGGCGAGCCTGAATCACTTCCGTCCACGTCCGGCCGCCGTCCGTCGAGCAGTGGGCACGGAGGCAAAGCCGGCCCGAGACGTCGGAGCGAAGGCCTCGACCGTCACGGCCGTAGACGCTCGGGAGAGTGACCGTGCGGAGGGTCTGTCCCCCATCGTCCGTTGCAAACACCTCGTTCGATGCCACGAGGATCAGCTGACCGGGTGCGTACTGGACCGTCTCATAGAGGTAGCGGTTCTGGACCCGCCAGTCCCACGTCGCCCCGTCGTCGGCGGAGACGTAGAGGCCGGACTGTGTCGCGACATAGAGCGTTCCGCTCGGCCCGACCTCGATGTCGTAGGCCTCGGTGAGGCCGTTGGGCGCGGCCGTTCCCAGGTCGAGCGCGGTCCACACCCCATCGCGCCAGCGGTAGATCGTGTCGACGGTGGCATGAGCTACGTAAATGTCGCCGTCGTCGTACGCCCATGCCGACGTGCGGACCGGACCGGGCGGGGCCGTCGTGAGCACGCTCCACGCGTCCGTCGCGGCGTCGTAGCGAAGCGCCCGGTCCTCGGCGACCGTCACGATGGTCCCCTGGTCGACCACACGGGCGTGCGCCAGCCAACCCGACCCGGCGTCGGTGCGGGTGCGCCACGTTCGGCCACCATCCAGGCTGAGATGCTCCCCCCTGGCCCCATAGATCACGAGGTCGCCCCGGGCCTCCAGCAGAACGCCCCGGAGATCCGATGGCCCCCCCGTAGAGGTATAGAGGGGGGGCGTGACGGGCGAGAAGTCGACGGTACCCGGCGTGCCGTCGTCGGGGCCGGGGACGGCGGGGTCGCACCCAGCGAGAGACCCGAGGACCAGGACAGCGAGGAGGAAGCGGGCAGGGCGCATCGGGGCGGGGAGGGCCGGGGACCTCAAGGAATGCACATCCAGCAGGCCCCGCCTCCCCTCGTCCGGGGAGCCCAGGCCGGATGCTCCCGCCTCGGCACCGAGACAAGCCGCCCCAGATCTGCCAGGAACGGCGCGCGGCGGGCGGCGTGAAGGGGCCCCAATCGATTGTGCCCCCCGATGGCAGACGCCCCCCAGATTTCGACGCTCGGCGACCTCCGGGCCAGCGGCTACCGCCCGCGCTCGGTCAAGGACGAGGTCCGAGCCAACCTCATCGCCAGGCTGAAGGCCGGCGACGACGTCTTCCCTGGCATCCTCGGCTTCGACCGGACCGTCCTCCCGCAGGTCCAGAACGCGCTCCTCGGCCGCCACGATTTCATTCTGCTCGGGCTCCGTGGCCAGGCCAAGAGCCGGATCGTCCGGCTGCTGCCGTCGCTGCTCGACGAGTGGGTACCCGAGGTCGAGGGCTCCGAGATCCACGACGACCCGCTGGCGCCGGTCTCGAAGGTCGCCCGCGACCTCGTCCGCCAGCGCGGCGACGACACGCCAGTTGCGTGGCTCCACCGCTCCGCCCGCTACGGCGAGAAGCTGGCGACGCCGGACACGTCCATCGCCGACCTCATCGGCGACATCGACCCGATCAAGGCGGCCACGCGCAAGCTGACCTACGCCGACGAGGAGGTCATCCACTTCGGCATCATCCCGCGGACGCACCGGGGCATCTTCGCGATCAACGAGCTTCCGGATCTCCAGCCGCGCATCCAGGTGGGCCTGCTCAACATCATGGAGGAGCAGGACATCCAGATCCGCGGCTTCAACGTCCGCATCCCGATCGACGTGCTGATGGTGTTCACGGCGAACCCGGAGGACTACACGAACCGCGGCTCGATCATCACGCCGCTCAAGGACCGCATCGACTCGCAGATCCTGACGCACTACCCGCGCGAGCTGGGCATCGGCGTCGAGATCACGCGGCAGGAGGCCTGGGCGGACCGCGACGGCGCGGTCTCAGTTGCCGTCCCTCACGTCTTCCGCGAGATCGTCGAACAGGTGGCGTTCGAGGCGCGCGCCTCCGAGTACGTCGACCAGAAGTCGGGCGTCTCGGCGCGGCTGACGCGGGCAGCGCTGGAAGACCTCGTCTCGGCCGCCGAGCGCCGAGCCCTGATGCATGGCGAGTCCGAGACGACGGTTCGCGCCAGCGACCTCGCGGCGCTGGAGCCGGCGGTGACCGGCAAGGTCGAGCTGGTCTACGAAGGCGAGCAGGAGGGCGCGCAGGGCGTGGCGCGGGCGCTCGTCGGCAAGGCCGTCGCGACCATCGCCAAGCGCTACCTGCCGGACCCGGCGGCCAAGGGCTCCGGCGACGACGGCGGGCGCGCGTCCTACCGCGACGTCCTCGGCTGGTTCTCGCGCGGCCAGACGGTCGACCTCGACACGGACCTCAGCTTCGCCGAGTACGCGCGCCAGCTCGACCGCGTCGACGGACTGGCGGCGCTCGTCGAGAAGCACACCTCGCCGTCGAGCCCGGCCGAGAAGGCGTCGATGATGGAGCTGACGCTCGAGATGCTCCACCAGCACTCGCTGCTCGGCAAGGACGTCGCCGACGACGGCGCGAGCTACGCCGACATGATGGGCTCGGTCCTCTCCGGCCTCGGCTCGTTCGGGTCGGACGACGACGACGACGACTTCGACGACGAGGACGAAGACTTCCGCCGCTACGGCTGAGCGTCGAGACGTCGATATCGTACGTTCCCGAGGCGATTCCAGAGGATGCGATGACCGATCTGAACCAAGCTGTCGAAGCGGCGAGGGCTTTCCTCGCAATCGCAGTGCCGGAGAGCCATGATGTGCGGGTCGAGGAGGTCGAACTCGGCGACGATGACCTGCCCCGGTTTATCACGTTGAGCTTTCTCAGGCCGTTGTCAGAGGAAGAATCCTGGCCGCCTCCCGAGTTCAGCGCCGCGCTCCATGGCCTGGCTCACTCGTTCGGGCAGGCTCTGGAACGTCTGAACCAAGCGCCGTTCGCACGAGCGTACCGGCGATTCGAGGTAGTCAATGGTGACGTTCGTTCGATGACCGTCCGGGAGTTTGCCGGCGCCTAACTCTCGCGCCGAAGCCCTGGCTCTCGTCGGCAGGTATCGCTCACGTGGTCTTCTACTCGACGCGAATCTCCTGCTGGCGGTCGTCGTGGCGTCACACGACCCGCGTCTAATCGGCACGGTCAAAGCGACCCGCCAGTTCCGCGAGGAGGACATCACGCTGCTGGCGGGCGCGGCCAGCCGGCTCGTTACGACGCCTCATGTGCTGACCGAAGTCAACGGCCTCGCCAATACGGGCGTCCCACGGAGGCACCGGTGGGCGTTTCTTCAGACGGCCCGAGATCTGATCGTTACCCTGGACGAACTGGGGATCGCCGCCTCGGTCGCTGCTGCCGACGACGCGTTCCCGACGCTCGGCCTGACGGACGCGGCTCTGCTCGCACTGGCCCCGGGCGGCCCGCTGGTGGCGAGCATCGACCTCGACCTCTGCATCGCCCTCGACATCCGAGGACTTGACGTCATCAACCTCAACCGGATCCGCTTCGCATGACCCTCCGCCACGCCACACCCGACGACGCGGCCCTCGTCTGCGAGCTCGTCCGCGAGCTGGCCGAGTACGAGAAGGCCACGGCGGACGACGTCTCGGCCACGTCCGCCGACTTCCGCGCCGCGCTCGCGCCCGACGCAAAACCGCGCCTCGACTGCGTCCTCGTCTTCGACGACGACGGCACGGCGGCGGGACTGGCGCTCTTCTTCCCCGCCTTCTCGACGTGGCGCGCCAACTGGGGCGTGTACCTCGAAGACCTGTTCGTCCGGCCGAGCTACCGGGGCCGCGGCTTCGGGCTGGCGCTCTTCCGGGCCGTCGCGGCGGCGGCCGTCGAGCGCGGCGCGGCACGCCTGGAGTGGGTCGTCCTCGACTGGAACGAGCTCGCGCTCGACTTCTACCGCCAGCTCGGCGCTGAGGCCCTAGACGAGTGGACCAAGATGCGCCTGACGGGCGACGCGCTGGCGAGCCTGGCGGAGGGCGCCTAGCTCCGCCTCAGCGTCCGCGTCAGCCGGCTCCGCCCTCGGGCACGCCGAGGCCGGCCGTCCGGCGGTGCGCGAACAGCAGCGACGTCTCGATCCGCGCCACCTCGGTCCGCTCGGTGAACCCCGCCAACGCCAGCTCCCGCAGGTGCGCCGTGTCGCGCACGCCGACGTGCACCAGGAAGTCGCTCTCGCCGGCCGTGTGGAACACCTGGAGCACCTCGGGCAGCCCCAGCGCATGCGCCTCGAAGGCCTCGACGAGAGGCCGCGCGTGCTGCCGCAGCGAGACCGAGACGAGCGCCTGCAACTCCACCCCGACGGCCTCGGGCGCCACCTCGGCGTGGTAGCCGACGAGCACGCCCTCGGCCTCCAGGCGGCGCGTCCGTTCGAGCGCCGTCGAGGGGGCCACGCCGACGGCCGCCGCCAGCTCCTTGTTGGAGATCCGTGCATCGTTCTGCAAAGCGGTCACGATGGCGGCGTCTGTTCGGTCGAGAGAGCGCATAAGCCTGGATAGCCGAATCCTGTTCGGCGGGATTGCAGAGAGCGGAACGTGGTTCTAGGATACGGAAGAATCCCCGCCGATCTGACCGATGCAGGCTCCCCCCGATCTCGCCACGCTCGCCGTCCACGCCGGCCGCCAGGACCTCCGCGACCTGGGCGTCCACGCGCTCCCCATCGACCTCTCGTCGACGTACCCGTTCACCGACCTCGACGGGGCGACGGCCAGCCTCGACGCGCTCGTGGCCGGCGACGCGACGGCGCCGAACCCGGTCTACGCGCGCCTCCACAACCCGACCGTGGCGCGCTTCGAAAACGCCCTCGCGGAGCTGGAAGGAACGGAGGCGTCGGTGGCCTTCGCCAGCGGCATGGCGGCGCTCACGGCCGTCCTCCTGGCGGCGCGCACCGACGGCGGCCACGTCGTCGCCACGCGGCCGATCTACGGGACGACGGACCACCTCCTGACGTGCGAGCTGATGGGCCTGGAGGTGACGTGGACCACGCCCGACGGCGTCGCCGAGGCGCTCCGGCCGGACACGTGCCTCGTCATCACCGAGACGCCGGCCAACCCGACGCTCGCGCTCGTCGACGTCGAGTACGTCGTCGCCCAGGCTGGCGACGTCCCGGTCCTCGTGGACTCGACGTTCGCCACGCCGGTCCTCCAGCGGCCCGCGCAGCACGGCGCGGCGCTCGTGCTCCACAGCGCCACCAAGTTCCTCGGCGGCCACGGCGACGTCGTCGCGGGCGTTGTGGCGTGCGGCGAGGTGTGGGCGCGGCGGCTCCGGCAGGTCCGCGTCGCGACGGGCGCGCTGCTCCACCCGCTCGGCGCCTACCTCCTCCACCGCGGCCTGGCGACGCTCCCGCTCCGGATCGAGCGCGCGCAGGCGACGGCCGGCGCGCTGGCGGCGCGCCTCGCCGATCACGGCGCCGTCGCGGCCGTCCACTACCCCGGACTCCCGGGCGGCGACCCGATGCGCCTCGTCGGCCGCCAGATGGACGGACCGGGGACGATGCTCGCGTTCGAGGTCGAGGGCGGCTACGAGGCGGCCCGCGCCGTCGTCGAGGCGGTGTCGCTGATGACGCCGGCCGTCAGCCTCGGCTCGGTCGACACGCTGATCCAGCACCCGGCGGGACTCACGCACCGCGTGCTGAGCGACGATGCCCGCGCCGAGGGCGGCATCGCGCCCGACCTGCTCCGCCTCTCGGTCGGGCTCGAAAGCGCCGACGACCTCTGGGCCGACCTCGCACGGGCGCTGGC
>CAYPVZ010000114.1:0-8303 GCA_964414235.1 uncultured Rhodothermales bacterium
CCCCCCGCCCCCCCCCCCCCCCGCGGGGCGCCCGGGGGGGCGGGGGGCCCCCCATCTCCGTGCGACGGGCTGGCGGCTAGCTTCCACCAGTCCAAGCAGACCGGGGAGTCCACCATGCCAGGTCGGTTGGCAGATGCGGCGAATCAGCCGGTAGCTGTCCTTGAAAGTTGGATCTCGATGGACCGTATTTGGTACGCGGCTTCCAGTCCCCCGCATAGGACAGAGTATATCTGCCTTAGCGCAGATGATAGGCTTGCTGTGCCCTCATTTTTGGGCAGGGTCATTATCGAGTAAGCCTGCTCAATGAATGTATTCCAGTTTGAAATCGAGATACCACCTCCTGCGGAGAACGGGGTTTGCAGACTCGATTCACGATGTATAGATTTTATGACGCATATATGAAATATATCCTCTTCGCTCCAGCCTTCTTGGGAGTAATATTTTATGTGTTCGAAATCTTCAGTTTTGGACTTATCTAAATATAACTTGAGCCTATTGGGGAATTTTTTGACTAGTAAATCTATGTCATATGGTAGAAACCTTGTTCTTATCGTTGAGGTACCTGATGTGGAAGGCGCGATATTAACTCGGTTGTTCGCGAGATAGTCGAGGAGGTCTCCGAAAGTTGTTGCGGGGGCTGGCTCGTTAGTGCTAGTGCTAATGTGCGAGGTTGACGAAACAGGGGCGTGAATCGGTGATCGGCGTTGTGCTTCCTCGACCAAGTAGTCGGACCAAGCTTCGCGATCACCGTTGAATGCACGGAGACCCCATTGGCGAACTAGATAAGATATCAGTGAATCTATCGTCTTGAATAGTATAGTGTGTCGACTGGTTGAGTTGAACCTTTCCCAGTCGTCGTCTCCAGAAACCAGGCAAACCTCTGTCCCAGTCCTGAGGGCCCATGAGTTTGCTGAGCCTAGCGCGATGGCGTCTCGCCAGCTCTTGTCGCAGCCTTTTGACTTAAAGGGCGGCCTCCCGTCAAAATGCCAATTAACTATTTCATCAATATTTCTATCTGTATCAGGTACAAAAGTGGCAGAGCAAGACTCCTTGTAATCGGAATACCTGTTTGTCAGAACCTTGAAAAGATCTTCGCGAGAAGGCACGGAGCCTTGCCCAACTGGGCCGCCCTGGCCAGGGTCATAAATCTTTCTGGCCTTCTCGGAAGCACGCTTTAGGCTCGCCCTTATATCGACAGAGGACGCCCACATGTGAGAGATGACCTCGCGGTCAATCACTCTCGGAACAAGCAGCCTGGCAACTCTGAACTGGCAAAGCTCAGCAAGCCGCTGAAAGCGTGGGTTGTCGAAACGGAAATCCTGGGCCTCAATGACTGAGGTGTCCAGCAGAACCGGGGTCGGTTTGCGCATGTCGGTCATAGTTCACTCTCTAGGACGACCGAGTCCGTTCCAAGCTTCCGGCCTAGTGCCTTCATAAAATCCGGCGTCAGGTCCACGACCGATGTCCGCGCGTGGAGCCGCACCGGCCTCTGCATCCCGGCCCCCGACACCTCGAAGTACACCTTGCAGGCGCCCGGGTGCTGGCGGCACAGCTCCGCCAGCGCGGCCACGTCGGCCTCCGTCGTCCGGTCCACGTCGATCTTGAGCGTGACCGCCTTGACGAGCTGCTCGCGGACGCGCCACATCGGGAGCACGTCCTTTGCCACCAGCTTGAGGTCGCCGCGTGAGGTCTCAGCCTTGCCCTTGACCATCATCACCTCGTCGACCGCCAGCAGGTGGGCGCAGCGCTCCAGCACCTGCGCGAACAACACCACCTCGGCGGCGCCCGTCGTGTCCTCCAGCGTCACGAACGCGATGGGCCGGCCGCTCTTGGTCGTCCGCCGCGTGACCTCCGTGACGATGCCGATGGCCGTCTGGTCGCTCTCGTGCATCACGCCCTCGGCGCTCCCGAGGCGGACGGTCCCGAAGGCGTCGACCTCGGCCGCGAAGTCGTCGAGCGGGTGGCCCGAGACGTAGAACCCGACGAGGTCGCGCTCGTGGCGGAGCGACTCGCCCTTGGTCCACGGTTCGCAGTGGGGGAGGGCGGGGACGAACGAGGAGCCCGTCGTCTCGCCGCCGCCGAACATCGAGAACTGGCCGGCGGCCTTGTCCGCCTGGTGCTTCTGCGCGTAGGCCCACGCCGGCTCGACGGCCTCGACGAACTGGCGGCGGTGGCCCTCGAACACGTCGAACGCGCCGGCCGAGGCCAGCGCCTCCAGCGTCTTCTTGCCGACCGTCCGGAGGTCGAGGTCCTTGACGAGCTGGAACAGGTCGTCGAACGCCCCGCCGTGCGTCTCGCGCGCGTCGAGGATCGCCTCGATGGCCGCGTGCCCGACGCCCTTGATCGCCGCCAGCCCGAACCGGACGCGCCCGTGCTCGACCGTGAAGTGGGCCGAGGACCGGTTCACACACGGCGGCAGGATCTCGATGCCCGCCTGCCGGGTCGCCTCCAGCGCGATCGCCAGCTTGTCGCTGGCGGCCATTTCCGTCGTGAGCACGGCCGCCATGAACTCGGCGGGGTAGTGCGCCTTGAGGTAGGCCGTGTGGTACGCCACGACGGAATAAGCCGCCGAGTGCGACTTGTTGAAGCCGTAGCCGGCGAACTTCTCCATCATGTCGAAGACCTCGTTGGCCTTCTTCTCCGGGACGCCCTTTTGCGCCGCGCCCTCCGCGAACGTCGCGCGGTGCTTCACCATCTCCGACATCTTCTTCTTGCCCATCGCCCGGCGCAGGAGGTCGGCGCCGCCGAGCGTGTAGCCGCCCATCACCTGGGCCATCTGCATCACCTGCTCCTGGTAGACCGGGATGCCGTAGGTCGGCTCCAGGATGCCCGCCAGCAGCTCGTGCGGGTATTCGACGACCTCCTTGCCGTGCTTCCGGTCGATGTAGGTCGGGATGAGGTCCATCGGGCCCGGCCGGTAGAGCGCGTTCATCGCGATCAGGTCGTCGAGCGTCGTCGGCTTCAGCTTGCGCATCCACTCGCGCATGCCGGACGACTCGAACTGGAAGATGGCGACCGTGTCGCCCTTCTGGAACAGCTCGAACGTCTTCGCATCGTCCAGCGGGATCTGCTCCAGGTCGACCTTGATGCCGTGGTTTTCTTGGATGAGCGCGAGGGCGTCGTCGAGGATCGTGAGCGTCTTCAGCCCCAGGAAGTCCATCTTGAGGAGCCCGAAGTCCTCGATCCACTTCCCGTCGTACTGGGTCACGACCGAGTCGCCCGCGCCGCCCTTGCCCTTCTGGATGGCGACCGGGACGTACTGGCTGACGTCGCCGGGCGCGATGATGACGCCGGCCGCGTGGACGCCCGTATGCCGCGCCGATCCTTCGAGGACGGTCGCGTAGTGCATGAGCTTCCGGATCTGCGGGTCCTGGTGCGCATAGAGATCGGCGAACTCCTTCACCTCCTGCTTCGCCGACTCCAGGTTCACCTTCACGCCGTCCGGGATCAGCTTCGCGATCCGGTCCGCCTCGGGCAGCGGCACGCCGAGGACGCGGCTCACGTCGCGGATGACCGACTTGGCGCCCATCGTCCCGAACGTCACGATCTGGCAGACCGACTCGCGCCCGTATTTTTCAACGACATAATCAATGACCTTGCCCCTGCCGCGATCATCAAAATCGATGTCGATGTCCGGCATCGAGACGCGCTCCGGGTTGAGGAAGCGCTCGAAGAGCAGGTCGTATTGGAGCGGGTCGATGTTGGTGATCCCGAGGCAGTAGGCGACCGCCGAGCCCGCTGCCGAGCCACGGCCAGGCCCCACGGAGACACCGAGATCGCGCGCGGCGGTCGTGAAGTCCTGGACGATGAGGAAGTACCCGTCGAAGCCCATGGACGCGATGACGCCCAGCTCCAGGTCGAGGCGCTCGCGGATGACCTCAGAGATCTCGGGCCAGCGCCGCCGTGCGCCCTCGTACGTCAGGTGGCGGAGGTACTCGCTCGGCCCCGCGAACGACGACGGAATGGGGAAGTGGGGCATGAGGAGCTCGCCCATCGGCAGCTCCAGTCGGCACTTGTCCGCCACCTCGCGGCTGGCGTCGAGCGCCGCGTCGACGGCCATCTCGTTCGAGAACACGCCCTCGCGGACGCTGGAGGCGAACGCCAGCCGCATCTCGTCGGCCGACTTGAGGTAGAACTGGTCGTTCTCGAACCGCATCCGGTTCGGGTCGTGGAGGTCCTTCCCGGTCTGGAGGCAGAGGAGCACGTCCTGCGCCTCGGCGTCCGCCTGCGCCACGTAGTGGACGTCGTTGGTCGCGATGGCCTTGACGCCGTACTCCTCGGCCCAGCGCAGGAGCACCGCGTTGCACGTCCGCTGCTCGGGGATGGCGTGGTCCTGGACCTCGATGTAGTAGTCCTCGCCGAAGATGGAGAGGTAGTCCTCGAAGACGAGCCGCGCCTCGGCCTCGCCCTTCTTGAGGATCGTCTGGAGCACCTCGCCCTGGAGGCAGCAGGTGGTCGCGACGAGGCCGGCGGAGTGTTGGCGGAGCGTCTCCCGGTCGATGCGCGGCTTGTAGTAGTAGCCGTCGGTGTAGCTCAGCGACGAGAGTTTGATGAGGTTGCGGTAGCCCTCCAGGTTCTTCGCCAGCAGCACCTGGTGGTAGCGCGTCCGGTCGCTCGTGTCCGCCATGCCGCCGGGCGTCACGTAGAACTCGCACCCGACGATGGGCTGGACGCCCGCCGCGTTGGCCTTCGTGTAGAACTCCGGGACGCCGTACAGATTCCCGTGGTCCGTGATGGCGACGGCCGAGTGGCCCAGCTCCGCCGCGCGGCCCACGAGCTTGTCGATCCGCGCCGCGCCGTCGAGGAGGGAGTACTGCGTGTGGCAGTGGAGGTGGCAGAACTCGGGCATGGATCTCTGGGCGGTCGGTCGCGGGGGGCTCTCAAGATCACGGGGCGGCGCCGACATGGGCAAGGGGTGTGGAGAACTCCCCGAGGCCTCCGCGCGCGCTTCGCCGGGCATTCGCCGCCAGCGACTGGCGACGACGCGTCGCCAGCGGCACCTTCCCCGGACGCCGATGTACTCCCTTCACGATTCGCACCTGCCCCGTGGTTCTCTACCTCGACCCGTACTTCCTCGGCGACCCGCTCTTCCTGGCCGGCTTCGCCCGCGACGTCGCCGCCCGGCCGACCGGCCTCGTGGTCGTCCTCGGTAGCGGCGAGCGGGGGGAGCGTGCACTCGAAGCACTCGGCCGCGTGCCCGAAGCGCAGGACGGCGTCTGGAACGCCGGTGACGCCGAGGGCCGGGCCGTCGTCGAGCGGGCCACGCGCGATCTCCTGCGCGAGATCACGCACGAGCTGAACGAGGCCGGCGCCGCGACTGTCGGCGCGCTCGGGGCGGACCGCGGGCTGCTCAAGCAGATCGACGGCGAGATCGTCGCCGGGCGGGTCGGCTGGGTCGCCGACCTCGTCCGCCAGCGGGTCACGGTCGTGGTGGCGTCGCTGGTGGAGGCCGAGGGCACGGTCGTCGAGGTCGACGCAGCGGCGGCGGCCGGGCAGCTGGCGGCGGCGCTCGGCGAGCCGCTCGTGGCCCTGACGACGCGGTCGGTGGCGGATGGGGAGGACGTGCGGGCCGCTCTGCCCGACCGGAGCGCCGTCGAGCGTGCCGTGGCTGGAGGACCTATGTGGATCGGTGTGCGGGCCGCGCTTCGGTCCGGAGATGATGCAAGCTTTCAAGAACTCAGGGGTTAGGGCGCGAAGTCGGCCGATAAATCCCCTCCTACGGGCCCGTTTTGGGGGGGCGGCCTTGACTCGATTCGAGCCGAGAGGGTATGTTGGCCCCCCTGGCGGGCCAATTAGGCCGATTCTGTCCGGCCCGTCTCCCGAATCCCCAACCCCTCTTTCATCATGGCCAACACATTCAGCAAGCTCCAGGAGCACGTCGCTTCGCTCGAGGACGACTTCCGCAAGTTCTACGACAAGGGCAACAAGGCCGCCGGCACCCGCGTCCGCAAGGGCATGCAGGAGCTCAAGCAGCTCGCTCAGGACATCCGGACGGACGTCCAGGACAAGAAGAGCGCCTAACCCCGCCTTCGACCGACTGCGAGGCCGTGCCACAGGGGTGGCGCGGCCTCTTCTCGTATCCGGCCCCGATGCGATATCTCGTCTGCTTTGCCGCCCTTCTCTCGGCGCCCGTCTTCGCCCAGGATGCCGACACACTGACCGCCGACGACGGCTGGCGGCGCTCCCTCGTCGCCTCGCTGGCGGGAAACCAGGCCGTGTTCTCGAACTGGCAGGAGGGCGGTGTCGACGCGCTCTCCGGCACGGCGGCGCTCGACGGGAAGTTCGACCGCGTGGTCGGCGCCGTCATGACGCGGCAGAGCCTGCGGCTGGCGTACGGGGTGCTCCAGCAGGACACGCTCTCCGTCCGCAAGGCGCTCGACGTTGCCCGCTACTCGGCCTCGGGCGAGGTGATGCGGGGCCACGCTATCCGCCCGGCCCTGTCGCTTACCGTCCGCACCCAGTTCGCGCCGGGCTATGACTACTCGCCGGACTCGACGCGCTACCCGTCGCTCGTTGTGGTCCCCGGCGAGGCGCTCAAGATCTCGGACGTGTTCTCGCCGCTCGTCCTGTCGCAGACCGCCGGCATCGCCTGGTGGCCCGGGGGCGGGTTCGTCGCACGCGTGGGTCTCGGGCTCAAGGAGACCCTCGTCGCGATCCCGAGGTTGCGACAGGTGCAGGGCAATGCGCCCGACCAGGCGGCGCGCGTCGAAACTGGCATCACCTCGGAGCTGGTGCTGGAGCGCCCGCTGATGGAGAACGTGTCCATCAAGTCGCGTCTGACGTCGTTCCAGGGCTTCGGCCAGCTCGGCCAGACGGCGCCCGACGCGCTGTTCGAGACGACGCTCCTCCTCAAAGTCAACCGCCTGCTCAGCGTCACGCTCGACACCGCCGCCCTGTACGACGCCGACGTCAGCCCGGACGTCCAACTCCGCGAGGCCCTGAGTGTCGGCGTCTCGATCGGGATCCTCTAGGGCGATCGGGCGGCGTGCGTCGGCGGTCTATGCCGTCGTCTGCGCGGCGCTCTGGCCGATCCCGGTCTTCGGACTCCTCCACGCCGAGGCCTCGGCGGTGATCGCGGGCGTCGGGTGTCTCGTCGCGTCGGTCGGGAGCGTGGGGGCGTTGCGCGCGGGCGTGCCGCTGGCGACGCTCGCCCGCCAGCACCTCGGCGCGCTCGCGGTGCCGCTGGCGATGCTGACGGCGTCGTTGCTGTGGCGGCCTAACTGCGGCTATCTCCAGGGCCTCGGGCTGTTTCTCCTGCTCGTGCCGCCGAGTGTCCTCTTCGGGCTGGCGCTGGCGGCGGTCGCCGCGGCGTTCCGTCTCCCGGGGCCGCGCGTGACGCTGACGCTGACGGTGGTCGTCCTCGCCCTCGGCGGCGTCGCGGCGGACCTGCTCGCGCATCCGCAGCTGTTCACCTACAGCGCCGTCTTCGGGGGCGTCCTCGGGCCGATCTACGACGCGGAGCTGGCGATCCGCCCGGGCCTGATCGCCGCGAAGGCGCAGACGCTGCTCTGGGCCGCCGCCCTCGTACTCCTGGCGCGCTGGCGCGAGCGGGGGGGACGGTGGCTCGCGCTGGCCGGAGTACTCATGCTCGGGGCGCTCGGCCTGAGCTACGTCCTCGCCCAGCCGCTCGGCATCGTCCAGACGGCGCGCGGCATCGAGCGCCGTCTGTCAGTGCGCGTCGACCTCGGGCCGGTCGTTCTGCACCTCGACCCCACGACGCCGCGTGCGGCCCGCCAGCGGCTGGCGGAGGAGGCGCTCTTCCGCTTCGAGACGCTCGCGGCGGTCCTCGACGTGCGCCCGAGCCGGCCCGTCGCCATCTACCTGTACCCGGACGCGGACACGAAGGCGGCGCTGATCGGATCGCGCGAGACGAGCGTGACGCCGGTCTGGCTGCCGACGCCGCAGGTCCACATGCTGTCAGACGAGGTGCCGCGGTCGCTGGCGCACGAGCTGGTCCACGTGCTCGCGCGGGAGTTCGGGACACCGGTGCTGCGGGCGTCGCCTGCCGTCGGGCTGGTCGAGGGGCTGGCGGTGGCGCTGGAGCCGCCGGACGGGCTCCCGCACGCCGAGGCGCTCGTCCGTGCGGGGATGGCCCAGCCGGTCGAGGCCGGCGGTCTTCCGGATCCGGCGGAGGCCGTGCGCGCCACCATGTCGCCGGGCGGGTTCTGGACCGAGCGCGCCGGCGTCGCCTACACCGCGAACGGCGCGTTCGTGCGCTGGCTGCTGGACCGATTCGGCCCATCGCCACTCAAACAGGCGTACCGCTCCGGACGGTTCGAGGCGGCCTACGGGCAGTCGCTCTC
>CAYPVZ010000115.1:0-8266 GCA_964414235.1 uncultured Rhodothermales bacterium
CGGTGACACCCATCGAGCGGGTCGTCCAGTCGTAGGCGAACCGCGCCAGTTCGGCGCCGCTGTGGAGGTTCAGCTTCCGCTTGACGTTGGCCCGGTAGCTCTCGATGGTCTTGACCGAGAGGTTGAGCTCCTCAGCGATCTCGCGCGTCGAAAGCCCCCCGCCGATGAGACGGACGACTTCGGCCTCGCGGTCCGAGAGCTGCTCGGCCATCGGGCGCGCCTCCTCGCGGCCCTCGACGGCCCGCCGCACCAGCTCGTCCGCCAGCTCGGCGCTGAGGTAGAGATCGCCCGAGAGGATCCGCCGGATGGCCGGGATGATCTCTCCCGGGTCGCCCTGCTTCATGACGTAGCCCCGCGCCCCCGACCGAAGCACGCGCTCGGCGTAGTAGCGCTCCTGGTGCATCGACAGGACGAGCACCGGGAGGTCCTCGCGCCGCGCGCGAATCTGGCCGATTACGTCGAGGCCAGAGCCCTGCTTAAGCCCGATGTCCAGGATGACGAAGTCGACGTCCTGGTGGTCGATCGTTTGTAGCGCCTCGTCAGCCGTCGCAGCTTCGGCGACGATCGCGAGGTCGGGCTCGCGCTCGACGAGCCGCTCCAGGCCCTGACGGACGATGGGGTGGTCGTCGACGACGAGAATGCGAGTGGCGGCAGACATGGGAGGGAAGGACCGGTTCACCCAGGGTAGGTCGCGCGCGCGCCGAGACGCGACATGCAACGGCCGGATTCTAGGTAGGGAATCTCCTTAAGGCCAGCACAAACGGGCCGCTGGCGCGCGGGCTTGCCTGCCCGCCGAGGAGCCAAGGCGAAGGGCCAGAGCCCCCCGCGGCGGTATCTTCCCGGATTCGCCAGTTCCCGTTTTCCGTCCCCCCAGAGGCATGGCCGAAGTCCCCGAGAGCGCGTCCCGGATCATCCCGATCAACATCGAGGAGGAGATGAAGTCCTCCTACATCGACTACTCGATGTCGGTGATCGTGAGCCGGGCGCTGCCGGACGTCCGCGACGGCCTCAAGCCGGTCCAGCGGCGCGTGCTCTACGGGATGCAGGAGCTCGGGCTGGCGGCCGGCCGGGCCCACAAGAAGTCGGCGCGTATCGTCGGCGAGGTGCTCGGCAAGTACCACCCGCACGGCGACCAGTCGGTCTACGACGCGCTCGTGCGCATGGCGCAGGACTTCAACGTCCGCGGCCCGCTGGTGGACGGCCAGGGCAACTTCGGCTCCATCGACGGCGACTCGGCGGCGGCGATGCGCTACACCGAGGCGCGCCTCACGCGGCTGGCGGAGGAGTTGCTCCGCGACCTCGACAAGGAGACGGTCGACTACACGCCCAACTTCGACGGCTCGCTGGAGGAGCCGAGCGTGCTCCCCGCGGCGCTCCCGAACCTGCTGCTCAACGGCGCCAGCGGCATCGCCGTCGGCATGGCGACGAACATCCCGCCGCACAACCTGGGCGAGCTCGTCAACGGGATCGTCGCGCAGATCGAGAACCCGGACATCGAGCTCGACGAGCTCATGGAGCACATCCCGGCGCCGGACTTCCCGACGGGCGGCGTGATCTTCGGCGTCGGCGGCGTGCGCGAGGCGTACCGGACCGGCCGCGGGCGCGTGGTGATGCGCGCCAAGATGCACGAGGAGGAGCTCCGCGGCGACCGGCTGGCGCTCATCGTCACCGAGATCCCGTACCAGGTCAACAAGTCGACGCTGATCGAGAAGATCGCCCACGCCGTCCGCGACAAGAAGATCGAGGGCATCTCGGACCTCCGCGACGAGTCCGACCGCGACGGCATGCGGATCGTGATGGAGCTGCGGCGCGACGCGGTCGCCGAGGTGACCAAGAACCAGCTCTTCAAGTACACCCAGTTCCAGCAGACCTTCGGCATGAACATGATCGCCCTGGTGGGCGGTCGGCCGAAGACGCTGGGGCTGAAGGAGATGATCGGCCACTACCTCGACCACCGGCACGAGATCGTCGTCCGGCGGACCGAGTTCGAGCTGCGCAAGGCCGAGGAGCGGGCCCACATCCTGGAGGGCCTCACGCTGGCGCTCGACCACCTCGACGCCATCATCTCGATCATCCGCCACTCGGCGGACACCGACGCGGCGAAGGCCAACCTCATGGCCGGCGTCTACCCCCAGCGGCTCACGGCCGAGCAGAAGGAGCGCCTCGGCCTGCCCGAGCGCCCGCCGGTCGAGATCACGGGCGAGCGCGAGGCGACGGGCTACGCGCTCACGCGGGAGGACTTCACGCCACGCCCCTGGCTCTCCGAGGCCCAGGCCGACGCCATCCTCGCCCTCCGCCTGAGCCGCCTCACGGGCCTGGAGCGCGACCGGATCGCCGCCGAGTACGCCGACATCCTCAAGGAGGTCGCGCGGCTGGAGTCGATCCTCGCCAGCCGCGAGCTCCGCATGCGGATCATCGCCGACGAGCTCCGCGAGGTCGCCGAGAAGTACGCCGACCCGCGCCGGACCGAGATCGACGTCATGGGCGGCGGCGACATCGACCTGGAGGACCTCATCGAGGACGAGCACGTCGTGGTGACGATCACCAACCAGGGGCTGGTGAAGCGGACGGCCATCGACGAGTACCGGGCGCAGAACCGGGGCGGCACGGGCCACCGCGGCACGGGCACGCGCGACGAGGACTTCGTGGAGCACCTGTTCACGGCCGGCGCCCACGACTACCTGCTCTTCTTCACCGACCACGGCCAGTGCTACTGGCTGCGCGTCTACAACGTCCCCGAGGGCAGCCGGACGGCCAAGGGCCGCTCGGTCCGCAACCTCATCCAGATCGACGCCGAGGACCGCGTGCGCGCCGTGCTGGCGATCAAGAAGGAGGACTTCCGCGACGACGACTTCCTGGAGAGCCACTTCGTGCTGATGGCGACGAAGAACGGGCTCGTGAAGAAGACGGCCCTGAGCGCGTTCCGGCGGCCGCTCGTGAGCGGCATCATCGCCATCGACATCGTCGACGGGGACGAGCTGATCGAGGCGCACCTGACCGACGGCGACACGGAGATCCTGCTCGGCTCGTCCGAGGGCCAGGCGATCCGGTTCCACGAGTCCGACGTCCGGTCGATGGGCCGCAAGAGCCGCGGCGTGCGCGGGATGAGCCTGCCCGACGGCGAGTCGGTCGTCGGCATGATCGCCGTGCGGCGCGACGGGGCCCAGGTCCTCACGATCTCGGAGAACGGCTACGGCAAGCGGACGCCGGTCGAGACGCTCAAGGAGGGCGGCGAGGACGGCGAGACGAACTCGAACTACACCTTCCGGCTCCAGTCGCGCGGCGGCAAGGGCGTCCTCGCCCAGAAGACGACGTCGAAGACGGGCCGGCTCGTGGCCATCAAGAGCGTGCTCGACGACGACCAGCTGATGATCGCGACCGAGGCCGGCATCATGATCCGGATGGCGGTCGCCGACATCTCGGTCTACGGCCGCAACACGCAGGGCGTGCGCGTCATCAACCTGAAGGCGAACGACGCCATCGCGGACGTGGCGCGCGTCGTGATCGAAGACGAGGCCGCCGAGGCGACGGCGGGCGCCCCCGCCGAAGCGCCGGCCGAGTAGCTCATCCCGGCCCCGCTGGCGGCGCGCGTCGCCAGCGGGGCGGATCGGGAGACCGGGCGAGCCCCTCCACCCGGCTGCGCCGGGAGCCCTCTCAAGCCCAGACGGGGGGTGCCTGGAGTCGGTTCTCTCAAGGGGCCAGGGGAGAGCGGGGGTGGCCTCTGAGCCACTCGACCGCGCTCCAGGCGAGGCCGAGCGTGCGGAGGAGACGACCAGACGGGCTCGTACGGCGCCCACGAGGGTCGTTGCCCCGGTCGGGAGGGGTGTCGCAGAGGGCGACTGCGGTCTCGCATGGGTCGACTGCCCCATTGCATCGGTCGGATGCCCTCTTGCACCGGCCGAATGCGCCGTCGCACTGGCCGAATGCCCCGTCGCACCGGCCGGATATGCCATTGCGTCGGTCGGATGCCCCGTTGCAGAGGTCGAATGCCCCCTTGCATCGGTCGGATGCGCCATTGTGTCAGTCGGGTAGTCCGTTGCGCTCCGCGTGAGCCGGGGGGCTTTCGGCGCTGGCGGTGGCGGGTGCCAGCCGGGCGCGCACGAATGACGCGGCCCCAGGGGCCACCACTCCCCCGAGGCCGCGTCGGTCGCCAGCGGGCATGGGCGGCTCGGACCGCCCTCCCATCGGCTAGCGCGTGAGCGGGAGCGTGAGGTGGAAGGTCGCGCCGTAGCCCGGGCCGACGCTCTCGGCCCAGAGCTGGCCGCCGTGCTGGACGGCGACGGCCCGCGCCACCGTCAGCCCCACGCCAAGCCCCTCGTGGTCGCGGTGGTCGGCGTCCTCCACCTGGACGTAGGGATCGAAGATGCGCTCCAGGTCCTCGGGGTCGATGCCGCGGCCCTCGTCGGTCACGCGGATGTGGACGACGCGGCCCTCGACCGACCCGTCGACGTAGATGGACGCGCCCGTCGGGGAGAACTGGACGGCGTTCTTGAGCAGGTTGTTGAACGCGAGCCGGAGCCGGAGCCCGTCTCCCTCGGTGACGAGGCCATCGGGGAAGCTCACCAGCACGTCGCCGTGCGCCTCACCGAGCGCCCGGACGGCCTCCAGGAGGATCGCCTTGAGCTCGACGCGGCGGCCGGGGTGCGCCCCGATCTCGCCGTCGAGCGTGGCCATCACGTCGAGCGTCTCGACCACGTCGGTCATCCGGTAACCGGCGCGGACGACGGCGTCGGCGTAGGGCCGGAGCGGCTCGCGGACCTCCTCGGCCAGGATCTGGCCGAACCCGCGGACCGACGTGAGCGGCGTGCGGAGCTCGTGGGAGGTGATGGCGAGGAAATTGGTCTTGAGCCGGTCGAGTTGGCCGAGCCGTTCGTTGAGCTGGACGAGGGCCTGCTCGTGGCGGGCGTCGCGGATGGCGACGGCGGCCTGCGCCGCGACCACGAGGAGCGCCTCGGCGTCGTCGCCGTCGAAGCCGCTGTGGCGCGAGTTGAGGGCCTCGATGACGCCGACCGGGCGGCCGTCGATGCGCATGGGCACGCCGAGGAGCCCCCGCGTCTGGAAGCCCGTCGCGTCGTCGACGCGCCGGCAGTGGCGGGCGTCGGAGCGGACGTCGGGCGCGTAGAGGGGGCGGTCCTCGCAGAAGATGGCCCCGGCGATGCTGCCCGCCAGCGGGACGGTGGTGCCGACGAGCGAGGGGCCCACGTCGCCGCTGGCGGCCTCGAAGCGGAGTGCGCCGGCCTCCTCGTCGAACAGGAGGATCGAGGCGGCCTCGCAGTCGGCGACGGTCGTCACCGTGTCGACGATGACCTCCAAGAGGCGGTCGGTGTCGCCGTAGGTGTTGAGGACGAGGTTGATGTCGAGGAGCCGGCGCAGGCGGGCCGCCAGCGTGGGGCGCCGCGCTTCGGTGGGCGGGGCCTGGGGCCGCAGCGGGGCGGACGGGGCGTCGGGGACAGGCGGAGCCGTACGGCCAACGATCAGAGGGGCTACAGGAATGGCCATCCGGAAGGCAGAGAAGGGATCGGAAGTGTCCGCACATAGCCCCATCTCTCGACCAGATCCCGGTTTGAGCTGCTTTTTTCCCATGCCAGCGTGACGTTCGCCCGTTCCGAAGCGGCACCAAACGGAGAGGCGCATAAGCCGCATACGTGTTCGCAGATTTGGCCGCTCTCCTGCACCAGCCCGCTCGCCACGCTCGGATCTCTTCCTCCAGATCGAGGCCCGCCCGTACGTTCGCTCCACCACCGCCCGGCTCGTCTCCGCCCTATGCGTCGCCGCCCGCCTCTGCTGCTCATCGCCCTCGTGCTGGTCGGCTGCGCCTCGGCGCACGACGCTTACACCGACGGGATGGACCTCGAAGTGGCCGGCGACTACGCCGCGGCGACCGACGCGTACATCACGGCGCTCCAGCGCGACCCCGCGATCCGGAACGTGCCCGGACGGCTGGCGGTCGCAGGCCGGCGCGCCGTCGGCGCGGCGCTCGACGAGGCCCGCCAGTTCGAGGCACTCGGCAGCTTCGGGTCCGCTGCCGAGGCCTACCTCCGCGCCGACGGGCTGATCGAGCGAGCGGCCGGGGTCGGCGTCGCCCTCGAACGCCCGTCGACGTTCGCCGAGGACCGCGACGCCACGCTGGCGGCGGCCGTCGACGAGGCGATCGAGGCCGCGGCGTCTCACCACGAGGCCGGCCGCTTCGAGAGTGCCCTGGCGGCCGTCCGGGAGGCGCAGCGCTTTCGCCCCTCCCCGGCTCGCCAGACGGAGCTGAGCGCGCTCACCACCGACGTCTACGGCGACTGGGCGGAGTCCGACCTCGACGCCGGCCGCTATCACGCCGCGCTCGCCCACACCGACGCCGCACGGGCGGGCGCCACCGGCCCCCGGCTCGACCGCCTCGACGACCTCCGGGAGCGCGTCCTCGACGCCGGAAGCGTCGTTGCGGCCGTCCTGCCCGCCGAAGGAGCCGACGACGTGGCCGAGGGATTCCTCCGCGACGTCACCGACATCCTGCTCGACGACGGCCTCGTCCCCCCACCGCCGTTCGTGCTCCTCGTCGATCCCGTCGAGGTCCGCCGCTGGAACCGCCAGCAACGCGGCCGGCGCCCCCGACCGGATCTCGTCGACAGCCCTCGCCGCATCGCCGACGCCGCGGCCGACCTCGGCGCCGATTTCGGCGTGGCTCTGTTCGTCCGCTCCATCGACGAGCAGGAGCACGTCGGCGAGGCGCGGACGGAACGAGCCCGTCTCCGCAACGGCGACGGCCGCGTCTCCTACACCCGCCGCGACGTCGACCTCACGCTCTCGGCCTCGGCCGACCTCGTCGTCGTGACCCGCGCCGGCCAGACGGTGTGCGACGAGACGGTCCGCCAGCGGGCCGAGGGGCGCTACGGCCGGGCCACGTACGACGGCGACTGGCGCACGCTCGACCTCTCGCGCGCAGAGCGGGCGATGTTCGGCGACCACCCGGGCGCGGGCGCGGCCGAGGAGGCCATGGACCAGCTCCGGGACGAGCTGGTGGACGCGCTCGCCGGGGACATCGCGAGCTGTCTCGACCGGCAGGTGGACTGATGAGTGCGGCCCCCCTCCGCCTGGAGACCCAGGCCCACGGCCTCACCGAGTACCCGTCTCCGAAGCAGGCCGCCCGGGCTGCCGCCGGCCTCGGTGCCGAGAGCGGAGACTTCGTCGCGCTCCGCGCCCACGACGACGTCCTCGGCGCGGCCGTCGCGCCATCCGGGGCATTCGTCCTGGAGGCCATCGACAGCCGTTCCCGAGGCGTCTACCAGGCACGCTCGGTCCCGCTCGACGCCATCGTCGAGGCGTTCGAGCAGTTCGCCGCCGGCGGCTCCGTCCGGAGCCCGTCGCTGCGCTGGACCCGGCTCTCGCGGTGGATGCGCCTGCCCGAGCGGTTCTACGAGATCGCCCCCCGCCTCCGCCGCGGCGACCGGCCGCTCGACATCTGCAACGACCTCATGGCGGAGACGGGGCACTCCAAGCTGGCGGCGGCCAAGCAGGTCGAGGAGGTGCAGACGCTGATCCGAGCAGCACGGGCCTCTGCGTTCGGCGGGCTGCTCATGCTCGGGCTCACCCTGGCGAGCATCGCCTTCGACTCCGGGCACGTCCTCCGCTGGTACAGCGGTCTTCTCTACGGCGCCCTGTCGCTGGGACAGTTCGCCTTCGCCTGGTACGTCTTCCGCGAGTCGAAGCCCTGAGGACCGACTGGCGAGCGCTGCCGCCAGCCGGACGGTCGGCTAGCTCAGCCCGTAGTGCTTGCGAATCGAGGCCTGCGCCTGCTGGACCCCCTTCAGCGTCTCCTTGAGCAGGTTGTGCTGGCTCTTGTGCATCGCGTCCGGGTCGATCAGGTCCGAGACCGACTCGCCGCGCTCGGCGCACGACATCTGCTCGCGCAGGTGGAGGTCGACGAGCGTCGTGAACGGCGGGACGAGCGCCTTGGCCTGGGCGGCCAGCGGGTGGCCCGTCTTGGCCACGTGCCGGAGCCGGTCGAACGTGTTGGCCGACTCCAGGTAGCCCGTGTCGATGGCCAGCGCGCGCGCAAGCCGGACGACCGGCTGGATGACGCGCGTCCGGAGGTCGAGCCCAGTCCGCCCGTCGACGTCCTCGACCTCGATGCGGCCGAACGTGGAGAGCGGGAGCGCGACGCGCGTGCCCTCACGGGCGAGGATCTTGGCGAGCCGCTCATTCGGCAGCTGGCGGGCGATGGCGTCGCGGACGGCGTCGCCAAGGTCGTCGTCGCCGAAGAGCGTGCGGACGTCGAAGC
>CAYPVZ010000116.1:0-8238 GCA_964414235.1 uncultured Rhodothermales bacterium
CTCGGAGCCGAGGCAGTGCCCCGCCGCCGAGACCCAATTCCCGGACGCCGAGGGTCCGTTCTTGGTCTTCGAGACCCGATCCGTGAAGACCGAGACTCGATTCTTGAAGACCGAGACCCGATTCTTGAAGACCGAGACCCGATTCTTGAAGACCGAGACTCGATTCTTGAAGACCGAGGGGTGGCCCCTGCAGACAAAGACGTGATTCTGGAAGGCCAGGGGGCGATTCATGAAGGCCGACCGTCGATTCCCGGGCAGCGAGCATCGCCCCATGAAGACGGAGGCCGGATGCCCGCGAGCTCCGTGACGGCCCCCGCCCGCCTCGACGCCGAGCCGGAGGGACCTAGCCCGCGGCGATGCGCGCCGTCACCAGCAGCTGCCCCACGTGCCGCGTCGTGTGCTCGGCCGCATGCACGAGCAGCCCGAGGACCGTCGACGGAATCTGCGCGCGCCCGACGCCGCGCACGTCGAGCAGCGTCGCCTCGTCCGTCGCGCGGATCTGAACGAGCGCCGCCTCCACATGCGCCTCGAAGGCGGCGACCAGCGCGTCGGTCGTGAGCGACGCCTCGGGCTCGCCCTCGCGGTCGAGCGCCGCCCGCTGGCGGTCGTCGAGAGCCTCGCCGCGCGCATACGTCAGGAGCCGGTCGAGGACGCCCGCAAGGTGCTGGAGGTGGAACCCGACGGATGCCACGCCGGCCGGCCGGTCCCAGAGCCGCGCGTCCGGAAACGCCGCCAGCGCGGCGGCGACCTCTTCGCGGGCCTGCACGAGCGCGTGCGCCACGGGCTGGAGGAACGGCGGCACGGCGGGCAGCGGCCCGCGCAGCCAGGCTTCGAGGTCGGACATCGTCGGCGAGGGAGAGCGCCTGGAAACGGAGCGCTCCGCGCGCCGATCCCTCAGTGCCCGATGTACCAGTCGTAGCCGCGCTCGGCCCAGAAGTCCTGCGGCCGGTCGTCCATGAACCGGAGGAAGCCGATCCGCTTGAGGTGCTTCACGCCGTACTTCAGCGGCGTCACGAGGCGGAGCGGCGCGCCGTGCGGGATCGTCAGCGGCGCGCCCTGCATCTCGTAGCACAGCAGCGTCTGCGGGTGCAGCATCGACGCCATGTCCATCCCGACCGTGTACTGGGCGTCGGGCGTCGCCAGCCCGACGTAGGCGCGCTCGGCCATCCCGGGGTAGCGCGCGGCGACATCGGAGAACCGCGCGCCGCCCCAGTGCACGACCTGGCTCCAGCCCTCGATGCACTTGAGCTCCGTCGCCATCTCGACCTTCGGGAGGGCCCGGATCGCGTCGAGGTCCACGCGGTCGATCTCCTCGCCGTCCGGGCCGAGCACGCGCATCGCCCACGCATCCAGGTCGATGGGCGAGCGGAGGCCGTGCCCGCCGTTCGTCCGCGGCATGGCGGACGCCGAGACCGGGAACGTCGGCGCCCGCGCGTCCGGATTGTAGAGGCCGCGCCAGGCGCGCTCCGCCAGCCGGTGGTTCTCGCGGAGGAGCGTCGGGATGCCGTCCGACTCCGGCCCCGTCCGCAGCCAGCGCCAGCCAAAGAGCGCCCCCACCGCCGACGCCGCGCCGACGAGGACCGCGCGGCGCGACTTCGTCCGGTACTCGGCCTCCGAGATGGTCGGCGCGTCGAGCACCTGGGCCCGGAGCCGAGCCGCCCGGTCGGTCTCGGGCGCGTCGGACTCCGGCTGGCGGTCGGCGTCGGCAGGATCGAGGGGCCGGTCGGTCATGGCGTGTCGGACTCCTCCGCCGGTGCGGCAAACGGGACTGGGCTCTCGGGGTCGAGGCGCTCGTAGCCCATCACCATGCTCCAGACGTTGCTCCACCCCGCGCGCACGACCTGGACGATGTGGACGACGAAGAACCCCACGTAGCCGAGGGTCAGGACGAAGTGGACCGTCCGCGCGCCCTGGTAGCCGCCGAAGAGCGCCGCCAGCCAGGCCAGCTGCGTCGGCTTGTAGATGGCGAGGCCGGTGAGCACGGAGCCGGCGCCCATGGCGATCACGCCGGAGTAGGTGATCCGCTGCGCCGCGTTGTAGCGCCCCTGCGGCGGCAGTTCCTCCCGCAGATGGAGGTCGTGGAGGACGACCTGCCCCGCCTCCTTCCACATGTGCCGGTCCGGGAGCAGGTGCCGCCACTCGCCGCTGACGGCCGTGTAGAGGACGTAGAGCACGCCGTTCAGCGTGAACAGCCAGCCGAAGAGGTAGTGGAAGGCCATCCCCCGGGCCAGCTTGTGGTCGAGGCCGAGCGCGTCGTAGACCCAGCCCGGGAAGAACGGGACGAGCGTCCAGTCGCCCCAGCCGATGCGGTAGACGTCGTTGGCCCAGTAGATGAGCAGCCCGCTCCAGATCATCACCGTCAGGAGCGGGAAGCTGATCCAGTGCATCCACCGAACCGCGCGCGGGTGCTTCTGGATGGCGCGGCGCGACTCGGACACGGAGAGGACGAGGAGGGGCACTCCCCTGTCGCCGCGGCCCCCCGTCCTCTTACGTGCTCGCGTTACGTGCTCGCGCGCTGGCGGAGCGGTGCCGCCAGCGCGCGGTGGCGCAGCCGGCCCCGGCCGCCCGCAGAGCCCACGGCCCGAGCGCGCCGTTGACGCGCGTGTAGAGGCCGTAGGTCTCGTAGACCGCGCTGCCCCAGTTGCCCTGCACCTCCTCCGGCAGCGCCGCGTTCTGCACCGGGTCCGACACGTTGCGCACGAACCCGAACGCCACCTTTTCCCTGTCGCAGACCTCGCCGATCACGGCGTCGTCCATCTCGATCACCGCGTAGTCCGCGTACTGGCCGTCGTTGGTGCCGACGACGAACGTGGCCGTGGTGAGCAGCGAGACGTCGGGCGCGAGGTCGTTCAGCGGGACCGGGTCCTCGGGGTCGTTGACGTCGCCCGGGTTGAGCTCGCTGAGCGGGTAACTCGTGCCGTAGTGCGCGTTGAACGCGTCGGCGAGCGCCTGGAGACGCTCCGTCGTGGCCGGGACCGGGACGAGGAGCGACGCGAACCCGTCGCCCCCGACGACCCGCCAGTCGGGCGTGTAGCCGTTGCCGTACGTCGGCCAGTCGCTCGCCGGGTCGTGCGCGTCGTAGAGCGTCCCGGCGTTGACCACGTTGACGGTGCCGAGGTGGTCGGTCGTCCTCGCGCCGCCCGCCGTGCCGATCGAGAAGAGCAGCGACGGCCGCACCACCTCGGCGATCCGTTCGATCAGGTCCTCCAGGTAGCGCTCGCCCGGCCAGTCGAGGTGCGTGTTCGACTTGAACAGGAGGACCTTCCTGGACCCAATCTCGACGAGGCAGTAGAGCCCCCAGTACGTCCACGACTCCGAATCGCTGCCGCGGTAGTACGGCATGTCCTTGTCGTAGCGCTGCCACTGCGGCCAGTCGTCGTGCTCCGACTGGTCGTGCGACATGGCCGAGGCGCTGTCGACGAACACGTGGTGGAGCGCGGCCCACTCGGCCTCGGCCCACGTGATGACGACGGCATCGGCCTCGGGCAGGTCGTCCGTCGGGCTGGCGAGCAGCGTCGGCGGCTCCGCGCCGATGGCTCCCCAGTCGACGGCGGGGAGCGGCGGGAGGCCGCTCTCCGGCGGATCGAAGCGGGACGCCGCGTCGGCCTGAGCGGCCGTCTTGAGATGGCGGGAGGCGAGCCTCATCGTCCGTGGCCCCTCTGGCCGGGCTCGAGGATCAGGAAGTTTTGCATCATGCCGGTATCCTCGTGCGGCAGGATGTGGCAGTGGTAGACGGACTTGCCCGTCCACTCGCGGAACCGCTGACGGAGGATGAGCTCCGTGCTCGGCGCCGTCCACACCGTGTCCATGATGGTCCCCGGCGGCTGCTCCACGCCACCGATCGAGATGACCTCGAACGAGTTGACGTGGATGTGGAAGGGGTGCCCCTCGGAGCCGCCATGGTTTCCGTCCGGCACCGACACCAGCCAGTCTTCTACACCGCCGATGTTGACGACCGCCGCCACGGCCTGCTCGTCGTACTCGTTGTTGTTGACGAGGAAGTCGAGCCCGACGATCGGGTTCTGGACGCCCGGGAACGCCATGCTGAAGGTGACCTGCCGCGTCCGTGTAACGTCCTTCGCACAGACGAGCGGGTAGTGACGGGTCGGAGCCGGCAGATGCTCGGGCATCGTCATCTCGACCGGGTCCCCCTCCACGACGATCTGTGCCAGCACGCGCCGGTCGCTGTAGAGGAACTGGACGCACTGCGCCAGCTGGACGACGTCGTAGGTCCCGGGCGTCGCGTTCGCCCGGATCAGCATGCTCACCCGGTTGGCCGGGGCCATCACGACCTGCGCGTTGTTCGCACTGGCGTTGTTCGTCACCGGCGCGACCGGCCCGCAGCCGGGCTCCGGGAGCGTGGGCGGCGGCTCGTCGTCGTAGTGGTAGGTCAGGGTGCCGGACCACGGCTGGTCGGTCGGCCGCTTCCGGAAAAGCCGAGGCTCGGTCACATTGACGCCGTCGTACTCGATGACGTGAACGTCGTGGCCCTCGACGCACACCGGCATGAGGCAGTCCGAGTTGGCGTTGAGCATCCGGAGCCGGAACACCTCGCCCGGACGAACCCGGATCTTGGGCACGTTCGCCTCCAGTGCCGTCCCCACAGGAACGGCCCGTGCAGACATGGGCTGGTGACAGCCCGGCATCTGAAGCTTCTCATCCGCTCGGGCATCCCGGTGGGTCTCCTTGTACACCGGCTTCCCGTTGACGAGGTAGAACCGGAGCTTGTAGTCGCCCGTCGTGAACCCGCCCTTGAGGGACGCGTCTGGCTCCATCTTCCCATAGAGGGGGTGCGCCATCGGGGCGCCAGCGGCTTCAGGGTGCCAGCGGAGCACCTCGCTCCCAAGCGTGTTCCAGATCGCGTTCTGGACGGGCTCGTAGTCCCAGACGCCGTCGACCGTCTCGCTCGGGAACAGGCCGATGTCGTTGAACACCAGGATCTCGTCCCGCGTGATGCCGTGCTCCCGGAGGACCGCATCGACCGGGCCGCGGACGACGATCCCGCCAGCCATGCCGGTCACCGCCTGGACCACGGTCGAGCCGTGGTGGTGGGGGTGGTACCAGTACAGCCCGTCGGGCTGATCGAAGGGGACCTGGAGGTCGTAGGCGTAGTCCTCGCCCGGCCGGATGGCGATCATCTCCGCGGTCGGGTCCGTCGTCCCGACGGGCTCGAACAGGTGGGGGATGATCTCGAGCCCGTGGAGGTGGAGGTTCGTCGTGTCGAGCGCGTGAGGAACGTTGTGGTTTCCTGTCCACCCGGACGAGTCGTACCGCGGAAGCCGGTTCTTTACCGTGATCCGAAGGCGGTCGCCCGGCCGGACCTCCAGCAGTGGCCCCGGGACACTTCCGTTGTAGGCCCGGAGAATGACGTCGGTGCCGTCGAGCGTGGTCCGAAGCGGGGCCGCGGTCAGGTCGATCTCGACGAGCCGTCCCCCGGCCGGGCGCTCCGGCACGGGGTGGCCGTCGGGCTGGCGGACGACTTCGGCCGTCTGGCAGCCGGCAAGCGGGAGCAGCGGCCCCGCGGCGACCGCCCCGCCGACCGCGCCCAGGAAGTGGCGGCGTGTGTAGCGGGCCATGGCTAGCGGGAGGCGAGGGCGACAGGGTCCGCGCCCACCAGCGGGCACGCGTTCGGCTTCCCGTTGACGGAGAACGTCTGGTACTGGGTGAAGGCCACCTCGAGCTGCATCGACGTGTCGAGGTTCAGCGCTCCCGGGTAGTCGCCACCGTGGTAGGCCTCGGCGAAGATGTTGTTGTAGAAGTAGTCCACGTTATCCTCCGAGTACTCGTCACACATGCTGTCGAAGCTGAACGACGGAGGCACGTTTGAGCCCATCGACGAGATGCCCTCGGCCGCGGCGTACGCCGACGCGTGGCACGACATGCACGACGACTTGGCGTTGTCCACCGGGCCCGCCAGCCGGCCGTTGCACCCGAAGTGCTCATAGATGCCCGTCGGCCCCTCGCGCATGGCCACGTTCAGGACGCTCTGGCTCGCGGGCTGGCTGGAGGCTCGGGGAGTCGCCGGGAACGTGTTCGGGTCACCGCCCCACTGGATGCCGACCGGGACGAGGCGGTCCCAGATCGTCGCCCCGTCGAGCAGCCCGTTGTAGGCGAACGTCCCGTAGATCCAGCGCGTGGGCGAGTTCGGGTCGACGGCGGCCACGTCGACCTGGACGAGGCGGACTGTCTGGGGGGCACGCACGCAGGAGTACTTGCCGTCCGATCGGTCGAGCGTGTGACGGTTGACGGTCCACTCGGGCGCGCCTTCGAGGTAATCGACGCAGCGGGCCGGGGCCGTGGTGAAGAGGAACTTGGTGACGAGCGTGCCGGTGGGGAACGGAAGCCCCGCCGGCGCCGGCGTCCCCTGATAGGACGTCACGACGGGCGCCCCGGCGGGCGGGAATGCCTGCCCGAGGGCGTAACCGCCGTAGACGTTGTACACGCCCACAGCCCACGTCTCGAACCCGGACTCGTTGAGTTGCTGGCAGTCATCCGCACTGATGTCGGCGTCCGAACCGGATTCGGCGCTCTTCAGGCCCGCCTTGTTCAGCGAGGCCACCGACGGCGGCAGGAGGTGGACGGCGATGTCACCCTCGGCACCGAGGAGGTCCGAGAGGTAGGACGTCCGTTCGTTCGTGGTGCCGTGGATGAACTCGCGGCCGACCGTGGGGTCGTAGGCCATCCACGGGACGTGGTACCACATCGTCCGGCCGTTGACCGTAGTCTGGAATCCAGGATTGTTGACGAGGTTATCCGTCTGCCCCTGACGGATCACATTCTTGACCGTCTCCATCCAATTGGGCCAGATCGAGTTTTCCCACGCCCCTGGGGCCATCGACGAGTCCGGAGAGAGTTGGAAGCTCTCGGGCGACGTCAGCGACAGCCAGGGGCAGTCGGCGTCAGCACACGAGCCGGGGTCGACGGTCGGGTAGTCGTGGCTGAGCTGGAAGACGGGGCCGTTCCAGTTCTCCGGGGGTGCCTCGACGGCGTTCTTGAACGCGAGCGTCGATGCATCGGCGGTCGGGGTTGGGGTGGGCTCCGGCGTCCGGCAGCCCGCGATGACCGAGGCCGCAAGAACGAGAAGGACGAGGCCGAGGAGGCCCTGCCAGGGGCCGGTCCGACCAGAGAAGAGGTCGCGCATAGGTGAGGTGGCTGTGGTCTGAACCGTCCGCAGGCCCGAAGGCAGCCGCGGCGTGGAAAAAGACCGAGGCTGCGCGCACCAAGTGCGCGCATCCGTGCACCTCGATGCCGGAGGCTACGAGCCCCACCCTTCCCGATCAAGTGATGGAGCAAAAGAAGAAATTCAACCCTAACGATGTGCAGTCTGCGGGTCAGAGCTGCGTGAAGTTGGCGCTCCGCGCTCGCATCGCCACGCCGGCCCCTAGATTGGCGGCTCGCTCTTTCCTCATCGCCTCGGGTTCCGCGCAGCCGCGCGGATGAAAAGGGAATCCGGTGCGCTGGCGTCGCCAGCCACTCCGGAGCTGTCCCCGCAACTGTAGGCGGCCCGCCGTCGGCGACGACGCTCGCGACCACTCTCGCACGAGGGGAAGGTCCGGGCCGAGCCGGCGCACGCCCGACTGGCGCTCCGCAGGGACGCCGCCAGCGGGACGGGCCGCGAGCCAGGAGACCTGCCCGTGCGCGTCCACCTACGCCGCCTCCGGGACCAGAGGCGCGGAGTGCCCGCCGGTTTCTGTGGAGGCCGCGCGCGTGTGACCCCGTGCTTCGCTTTGAGGCGCGGGGTTTTTCATGCGCCTGCTCTCCCTCGTCTTCCTGCTGGCGGCCGTGGCTACGGCCCAGCCGGCTCCGCCCGACTCGACGCTCGACGCCGTCACCGTCACGGCCGCGCGCGTCCCCGTCGCCACAGCTGACGCCCCGGCCCGTGCCACCGTCCTCGACCGCGACGCGCTCGACGCCACCGGAGCGACCAGCGTCGCCGACGCCCTGGAAGCGCGCGCGCCGGTTCACGTCCGCCGCTACGGCCCGTCCGGGCTGGCGACGGCGACAGTCCGCGGGGCGACGGCCTCGCAGACGCTCCTCCTGCTCGACGGCCTCCCGCTGACGGATCCGCAACTCGGGCAGGTCGACCTCGGGCTGCTCCCGGCCGCCCTCGTCGAGTCGGTCGAGGTGTTGAGCGGACCGGCGGCGGGGCTCTACGGGAGCGCCGGCCTGGGGGGCGTGGTCCACCTCCGCTCGCCGCGCGCGACGGGACCGGCCGCGCGGGCGACCACCGAGGCCGGC
>CAYPVZ010000117.1:0-8222 GCA_964414235.1 uncultured Rhodothermales bacterium
TGGAGGAGGGCCTTCGGTTCGCGATCCGCGAGGGCGGGCGGACGGTCGGCGCCGGCGTCGTCACCAAGATCCTCGACTAAAGGACCGCAGGAGCGCCGCCAGCCGGCCGGGCTCGCCCGCGGCTGGCGGTCTCCACCGTCCCTTCCGAACACGACCCCGGTCGGTTCGTAGATTGATGCGACTGCCGGCGCCCTACCGCCCATTCGAGGCGGGATAGGACGTCGGCGGTCCGCTAAACGGGCGTAGCTCAATTGGCAGAGCAGCGGTCTCCAAAACCGCAGGTTGTAGGTTCGAGTCCTGCCGCCCGTGCCCGGGTCATCAGACCCTCCCCCTGTTCACGACGCCGCACCGGCGGCCCAGACCATGGCGACTCAGACGGAATCGGCCGCGCCCGGCGGTGCCCTCGGCAACTACCTCGTCGAGGTCCGCAAGGAGATGCGGAAGGTGAACTGGCCCAAGCGCCAGGAGCTCATCAGCAACACGGTCATTACACTGGTGTCCGCGCTGGCCGTGTCGCTGTTCATCTTCGCCGCCGACCAGATCATCTCGGAGATGCTCACGCTGATCTACGGCTAGAGCTTTCGCCCCCAACGCTTTCATGTCCCTGACCCGCACCCCGATCCGCAAGTGGTACGTCCTCCGGACGTTCTCCGGCCACGAGAAGAAGGTCAAGGAGTACCTCGAGAGCGAGGTCGAGCGGCTGGGCTACGAGGACAAGCTGACCCAGGTCGTCATCCCGACGGAGACGGTCTTCGAGATGCGCGCGGGCAAGAAGAAGACGCGTGAGAAGACCTCGTTCCCGGGCTACATCCTGCTGGAGGCCATCGTGGACCCGTACCTCCGCGAGGTCATCAACGGCGCGCCGTCCACCATCGGGTTCCTCGGCGCCAACGGCGAGCCGGTCCCGCTCCGGCCCGACGAGGTCGGGCGCATCCTCGGCATGATGGACGAGGACAAGGCAGAGCAGCCGGAGATCCCGTTCAAGACGGGCGACCCGGTCAAGGTGGTCGACGGGCCGTTCAACACGTTCACTGGCTTCGTCGAGGAGGTCTACCCGGACAAGATGAAGGTCCGGGTCATGGTCTCGATCTTCGGCCGGAAGACGCCGCTGGAACTCGACTACCTCCAGGTCGAGCACGAGGCGTAGTCGCGCTCAGCGGCGCTCGGCGCGGTAGCCAGCCGCCGCCAGCGCCGCAACGGCCCGGTTCGCATCGGCCGCCGTTTCGAAGCCGAACCGAAACGTCCCGACTTCGCCCGCACGGACGCGGAGTAACTCGGCGTCCTTGAGGTTGAGCCCGGCCTCGGCCACGACGCCGGTTAGCGCGTGGAGGAAGCCGGGGCGGTCGTCCGCCCAGACAACGACGTCGGCGAGCGGGGCGAGGAAGCCTTTCGACGACGACGGGAGCGCGGCGCGTGTCCGCCCCGCACGCTCGAACGCGGCCGCCAGCTGGGTGGGCTCGTCTTCGACCGACTGGCGGAGGGCGTCGAGGCGGTCGCCGAAGGCGGCGAGGACGGAGGCGACGGCGTCGCGGTTGTCGCGGAGGATCGGTCCCCACATCGAGAAGGGAGAGCCGGCGATGCGCGTCATGTCGCGGAAGCCACCGGCCGCCAGCCCGAGCGCGTCGTCGCCCGCCTCAGCAGCGGTCTCGACGAGAGCAATCGCCAGCAGCTGCGGCAGGTGGCTGATGGTTGCCGCCACGACATCGTGCCGCGCCGCATCCATCACGACGGGCCGCGCGCCGGTCGCCTTGACGAGCGTCAAAACCTCGGGTGCGTAGTCTTTCAGGTCACCAGCCTGCGGAGGCGGGCACAGGACCCAGACGGCGTTTTCGAACAGGAGCGTGTCCGCGTTCTCCGGACCGCCGACGGCCGCGCCCGCCATCGGGTGCCCACCGACGAACCGGAGGCCCGTGGGGAGCGCATGCGCGTGGTCGAGCACCGCGCCTTTGACGGAGCCGACGTCGGTGAGGACGGTGCCCGGATGCGCGTGCTCGGCCGCGAGGTCGAGGAGCGGGGGCAGCGCGTCGAGCGGCGCCGCCAGCACGACGAGGTCGGCCGACGCCATGGCCTCCGGGATCGACCCCGTGCGTGTGAGGGCGCCCCGACGGAGTGCCTCGGCCGCATGCCCAGGGGTGGCGTCTGCGCCGACGATCTCGGCGTCGGGCTGGCGGCGGCGGAGGGCGAGGCCGAGCGAGGCCCCGATGAGGCCGGTCCCGACGATGGCGATGCGAGAGGAGGAACCCGAAGACACGGTGCGGCGGTTGGGGACCGCAACCTACCGCCGGCCGATGCTCTTCCCCCTCAGTGACGACGACCGCGCGCTTGACGGCCATGCCTGGGCGACGATGCTGCTCCTCGTCGCGAACGTGCTCGTGTTCGCCTATCAACTCGGCCACCCGGCCTTGACGTACGGCTGGAGCGTCGTGCCCCAAGAGATCACGACCGGCCAGGACCTCATCAATACAGAGCCCATGCCGGAGGAGGACGCGGCGGCTCGCATCACTACGGCGCAGCAGATCCCGCAGCGGCCGGGCCCCGGGCCGGCGCCGTTCATCTACCTGACGCTGCTCACGTCGATGTTCATGCACGGGGGGTGGGCTCACATCGGGGGCAACATGCTCTACCTCTGGATCTTCGGAGACAACGTGGAGCATCGGTTCGGGACCGTCCCGTTCCTCCTGTTCTACCTCGGGAGCGGCGTCGTGGCGATGCTCACGCAGGTCGCCTTCGCTCCCGACTCGCTCCTGCCGAATCTGGGCGCCAGCGGGGCCGTTGCGGGTGTGCTCGGGGCCTATCTCGTGCTCTTCCCACGCAACCGGGTGAACGCCGTGTTCATCGTGACCGTCGTATCGGTGCCAGCCGTTGTGGTGCTCGGTTTATGGATTGCGCTCCAGTTCGTCAACCAGTGGGGGGCGACGGCGGTGACCGAAGAAACGGGCGGCGTGGCCTATGGAGCGCACATCGGCGGCTTCCTGGCAGGGATGGCGATGGGACTCGCGGCTCGGGCAATGGGAACGAGCGAGCAGCCGAATCGGCTCAGCCGTGCGGCTCGAACGGCTCCACAGAACCATCGGTGGTGGTGAGCACTCCGGCCGGGCACGAATCTTGACGTGGATCGGGTTGTATCTCTCCCCCGGATCCCCGATCTTGGATCCAACGTCTCAGCGCCGATGACCTCTCGCTACTCCGTCCGCTTCCTGTTCGCCGCCGCCCTCATCGGGCTGGCGGGGCTCGCCGCGCCCGACGCGCTGGCGGCGCCGGTCGTCTCGCTCGTCCACACCGACGACACGCCTCAGCCGTTCCGGCTCTCGGCGCCGAGCCCGAACCCGTTCACGAGCCAGACCCAGCTCCAACTCACGGTCGACCGTGCGACGAACCTGTCCGTGGCTGTCTACGACGCGCTCGGGCGGCGCGTCGCGCTCATCCACGACGGAGACGTCCGACCCGGCACGTACACGCTCCGCGTCGACGCGGGCAACCTGCCGCCGGGGCTCTACCTCGTCCGCGCCACCGACGGCCGTGGCCAGACGGCGACCCGTTCCGTCTCGCTCGTCCGCTAGGCCGTCACGGCCGGATCTTCTGCGCGCCGTTCCCGGGACTGGGGGCGGCGCGTTTCGTTTGCACCTCGGGCATGGGGAATGGAACCGACGGAGGAGGGGCGGCCTTCAACGCCCGCCCTTCACTCGTCTCCCTCATGGCTGATTCCAACAGCGGCGGCAGCGGCGGTACGACCGCCATCGTTGCGATCGTCGCCCTCGTCCTCGTCGGCATCCTGGTCTGGTTCTTCTTTCTGCGCGGTGGCGCCGCCCCCGCTGGCGACGGCGGAGCGGACATCGACATCAACGTCGAGAACCCGCTGCCGGACGGCCAGTAGCTCCGCCCTCCCGTTTGGCGCCCCGCCTCGGCAAGACCGGGCGGGGCGTTCACATTCACCTTGTTTCCCTCTGCTCATGTCCGACGCTCCTGCCGATCGCCCGCCTGCCGACGTCCCTGACCCGGAGGTCTCCCCCGATGAGACCATCAACCCAGAGAGTGAGGTCGACCAGGCGCTCTACGAGACCTTCCCGGCCAGCGATGCGCCCGGCTACGCTGGTGGGGCCGTGACGCCGACAGACTACGAGGGGGAGGAAGAGGAGTAGAACATAGGCCTATCTCGGGAAGACCAAAGAGGGCGGATAGCCAGCTTGTTCATCAACTAGGGTCGAGACCCGGGCGCGGCCCGCAGTCGGGTCGTTGTTTTGTAGTTGAGCGACGACAGAGTGCCGGTGCGTAGGCCGAACTCTCTCTCGGCGTTTCGCAAGCAGTCCTCCGTACAGCCGGATGGATCGGGACATGATTCGGTCAGGGAGAGCCCCTCGTCATCTGCACTCACTTGGTAGGTACGGGAACGGGAGTCCCGAGTCTGAGTCCACTCGAGCGTGAGGCGGTCACCGCGCGGGCTCCACCGCCCGACTTCCTCGCGGTTCACTGGTGTGCCGTGCTGGGTCCGAAGCACGCCTCCGGGCTCGAACACGTAGCGCATACCCGTGACGTCGGATTCCTCATCGAAGAGTACCGACCGGTCTCCGGCCTCGATGGCGCGGTGGCCCAGCACGACTGTGCCTGCGACGTGAGCGGTCTCCGTCCCTCCATGCAAGGGGAGATCTAGGTCGAGCGTCAGCCTCGGTCCGTCGCGGACGACGCGCGTGGAGGCTTCTGCAGCGGTGAAGGTCCGGGACCCTTCGATCCCGTGGTTCGCCCACAAGAGCACCGATACTTCCCCGCGGATGGTCCGCACGCTGAGCTGGTAGCGCCACGGTTGGGCCGGCTGGTCGACAGGAGAGTTGGCGAGGTAGACCTCCGTCAAGTCGACCCCGTACCTGTAGCCACCGTATACGGGCAGCGTCTCGTTGACGGGCTCGCCGATCAGGATCTGACCTTGGAGGGGGCGGCTCAGGTCCAGCGCGTCCTGGCTCAGCGAAAGGGCGCCCACCGTCTGCGACGATATCCGGGTGACGTCCCACGAACCTACGACGCTGGGGGCGTCCGAGACGAAGCCGCAACCGGACGCGCAGAGGAGGACGGCAACCCGCACGGGCGAGAGGTCGCCGACGATACCGAACTTTCCGTTCGCGTCAACCCCAAACGAGACCGCCCCGCTGGCGACGATCACCAGCGGGGCGGGAGAGAGGAAAGGCGGACGGAGCCTACTCGTCGGTCGTCGGCGTCTCGGCCTCCGGCTCCTCGGTGGCCTCGGGCTCATCGGCCTTCTTGCGAGCGCGAGCCTTCTTTGTCTTGAAGCTCAGCTCCTCGGTGCCAGCCTTGTGGTCGACCGTGATCTTGGCGCCTTCCTGCAGGTCGTTGGTCAGGATGGCCTCAGCCATCGGGTCCTCGACGTACTTCTGGATGGCGCGGCGCAGCGGGCGGGCGCCGAACTGGGGGTCGAATCCCTTGTCGGCCAGGAAGTCCTTGGCCGCCTTCGTGAGCTCGATCTCGATGCCGAGGTCGTTGACGCGGGCGAAGAGGTCCGTCTGCATCACGTCGATGATCTGCAGGATGTCCTTCTTCTCCAGCGGGTGGAAGACGATGACGTCGTCGATCCGGTTAAGGAACTCCGGGTTGAAGACCTTCTTGAGCGCATCCTCGACGGTCGACTTCATCTTTGAGTAGTCGAACGTCTCCTCGCTGAGGCTGAAGCCGATGCCCTTGCCGAGGTTCTTGATGTCCCGTGCCCCGATGTTCGAGGTCATGATGATGATCGTGTTCCGGAAGTCCACGCGGCGGCCGAGGCCGTCGGTCAGGATTCCGTCGTCGAGCACCTGGAGCAGGATGTTGAACACGTCCGGGTGCGCCTTCTCGATCTCGTCGAGGAGGACCACCGAGTAGGGCTTGCGACGGACCTTCTCGGTCAGCTGGCCACCCTCCTCGTAGCCGACGTAGCCGGGAGGCGCGCCGACGAGGCGCGACACGGAGAACTTCTCCATGTACTCCGACATGTCGATCCGGATGAGCGCGTCCTGGCTGTCGAAGAGGTATTCCGTGAGCCGCTTCGCCAGCTCGGTCTTGCCGACGCCGGTCGGCCCGAGGAAGATGAACGAGCCGATAGGCCGCTTGGGGTCCTTCAGACCCGCGCGCGTCCGGCGGATGGAGCGCGCCAGCTTGAGGATTGGCTCGTCCTGCCCGATGACGGAGCCCTTCAGCTGCTGCTCCATGTTGAGCAGCTTGGCGCCCTCGGTCGTCTGGACGCGGTCGACCGGCACGCCGGTCATCATGGCGACGACGGCCGAGATGTCGCGCTCGGTGACCGGGTAGGTCTCTTCCTCGGCTTGGCGCTCCCACTCGGCCTTCACGTTCTCGAGCTCCTCCTGAAGCTTCTTCTCCGTGTCGCGCAGCTGGGCGGCCTTCTCGAAGTTCTGGCTCTTGACGACCTGGTTCTTCTCCTCCTTGACCGCCTCGATCTGCTCCTCGAGGTCGACGACCTCGGCGGGCACCTTGATGTTGGCGAGGTGGACCCGGGCGCCAGCCTCGTCGAGCACGTCGATGGCCTTGTCCGGGAGGTGCCGGTCGGTGATGTAGCGCTCCGAGAGCTTAACGATCAGCTCGATGGTGCCCTCCGCGTACTCGACGTTGTGGTGCTCCTCGTACTTCGGCTGGATCTGGGTCAGGATCTCGACCGCCTCCTCCGGCGTGGCCGGGTCGACGATGATCTTCTGGAAGCGGCGGTCGAGCGCGCCGTCCTTCTCGATGTACTGGCGGTACTCGTCGAGCGTCGTCGCGCCGACGCACTGGATCTCGCCGCGCGCGAGCGCCGGCTTGAACATGTTCGAGGCGTCGAGCGAGCCCGAGGCGCCGCCGGCCCCGACGAGCGTGTGGAGCTCGTCGATGAACAGGATGACGTCCTGGTTCTTCTCCAGCTCGTTCATGACGGCCTTCATCCGCTCCTCGAACTGGCCGCGGTACTTGGTACCGGCCACGAGGGCGGCGAGGTCGAGCGTCACGATCCGCTTGTCGTAGAGGACGCGGCTCACCTTGCGCTGGACGATGCGGAGCGCCAGCCCCTCGGCGATGGCCGTCTTGCCGACGCCGGGCTCGCCGATGAGCACAGGGTTGTTCTTCTTGCGCCGCGAGAGGACCTGGGCGACGCGTTCGATCTCGACCTCTCGGCCCACGATGGGGTCGAGCTTGCCCTCTTCCGCCAGCGCCGTGAGGTCGCGGCCGAAGTTGTCGAGGACCGGGGTTTTGGATTTGTCTGCCATCTCTCGTTTGCTGCTGGAGCGGGAGCGGCCCCGGCTCGGCTCGTCGGGTTCGTCGACGGCGGCGCGGGGGCTGGCCTTCCCGCTCAGGATGGAGTCGAGCTCGGCGCGGACGGCGTCGTAGCTGACGGAGAACGCCTGCTGGAGGATCTGCGCGGCCACGTTGTCCTCGTCGCGGAGGAGCGAGAGGAGCAGGTGCTCGGTCCCGATGACGTCGCTCTTGTAGAGCTTGGCCTCGAGGTACGTGATCTTGAGCACCTTCTCGGCCTGCTTCGTCAGTGGGATGTTGCCGACGGTGAGCGTGCCGCCCGTGCTCCGGACGGTGTCCTCGACGGCTTTCTTGAGCTTGAGCAGGTCGCAGCCGAGGTTGCGGAGGATCTTGACGGCGATCCCCTCGCCCTCCCGGATGATGCCGAGGAGCAGGTGCTCGGTGCCGATGTAGTCGTGTCCGAGCCGGATCGCCTCCTCACGGGAGTACGAGATCACGTCGCGGACGCGGTTGGAGAAGTTGCCTTCCATGATGAAGGTGGTGAGGCCGGCTGGCGGGCGCCGCCGACCAGAGTCGACCGCCGCCAGCGGGCCGGGCTAGGCCGCGAACGAAGAGCCGCAGCCGCAGGTCGTGGTCGCGTTGGGGTTGTCGAAGACGAAGCCCCGCGCGTCGAGGCCGTCGTGGTAGTCGACGGTGGTGCCCATGAGGTAGAGCCCGTGGCGCTTGTCCATGAACACCGTGATGGGGTCGCCTGAGTCGCCGGCGATCTCGAAGTCGAGGTCGTGGTCGCGGCGCTTGTCGAAGCCGAGGACGTAGCTCATGCCGGAGCACCCACCGCCCTTGACACCGACGCGGAGGCCGAACTGGTCCGGGATCTGCTTGTTCGCGACGATCCGGCGGACCTCGGCGGCAGCCCGGTCGGTGAGGCGAACAGGGGGGGGGAGGGCGGGAGCCGTCGTAGGCTCGGCCGGGGCGGGCGTCGCGAGGGTGCTCATGGGTCC
>CAYPVZ010000118.1:0-8144 GCA_964414235.1 uncultured Rhodothermales bacterium
GAGGAGAGAAACGTGACGGATTCCGACTATTAGCGATAGCTGATCCGCCTCATCCTCGAAGACTTGGATTGAGCGAGGCGGCGAAGCGTAGGGTGAACCCTCATCCCCGACGCCCTCCCTCTCTTTTCGCATGACCCCCGACATCGACACCGCCCGCACCCAGGTCCAAGAGGCCGCCGACGCCCTCCGCCAGCGCGTCGGCGACGGCGCCCGCGTGGGGATCATCCTGGGCACTGGCCTCGGCAAGCTGGCGGCCGAGATCGAGGCGCGCGAGACGGTTCCCTACGGCGAGATTCCGCACTTCCCGCTCTCGACCGTCGAGAGCCACGAGGGGCGGCTCATCGCGGGCACGCTCCGCGGCGTGGAGGTGCTGGCCATGCAGGGCCGGTTCCACCTCTACGAGGGCTACTCGGCGTGGCAGATCACGCTGCCCGTTCGCGTGATGGCCGCGCTGGGCGTCGAGACGCTGCTGATCTCGAACGCGGCCGGCGGCATGAACCCGCTCTACCGCCGCGGCGACCTCATGCTGACGACGGACCACATCAACCTGCAGGGCGCGAACCCGCTGACCGGGCCGAACGTCGCCGAGTGGGGACCGCGCTTCCCTGACATGTCGGCGCCGTACGACCGCGACCTCCGCGACGCGGCCGAGGCCGCGGCGCTGGAGCGCGGCATCCGGCTCCAGCAGGGCGTCTACGTCGCCGTCGTCGGGCCCAACCTGGAGACGCGCGCCGAGTACCGCTTCCTCCGCGGCATCGGCGCCGACGTGGTCGGCATGAGCACGGTCCCCGAGGTCATCGTCGCGCGGCACCAGGGGCTCCGCTGCCTCGCCATCTCGGTCGTCACCGACGAGTGTTTCCCGGACGCGCTGGAGCCAGTCTCGATTGAGGATGTCCTCGCCGCTGCCGCCGAGGCCGAGCCCAAGCTGACGGCACTCATGGGCGATGTCGTCGAGACGCTGGCGTAGTGCCGGACTTAATACCTGTCGGTTGCCCGATAGGAGGTGCTATCCTGCTGGTGAGCTGTTCCTGCCTGTCATGATGCATCGCGCCGTCCATATCTCGTTGTTTCTGTTTGGATTGGCCTCGTCAGTAGCCGCTCAGGATTCGGCCGACTGGACGGCGCTGAGCACAGGGCTCGGCCCGGCCCCGATCGCAGGAGGGCAGGTCGAGGCCATGGCCTATGGTCCGGATGGGACGCTCTACGTGGGGGGCAATTTTGAGACCGTCGGAAGCGAGTCGCTTGGTCACCTCGCACGGTGGCGGCCGGGGGGGACCGGATGGGAGCCCGTAGGCAAAGGGACGGATGGGCCCATCCATGCGCTGGCGATTCACGAGGGGCGGTTGTACGTAGGGGGCGATTTCGAACACGCTGGAGGCGAGGCGGCGGTACACGTGGCTATCCTCGACCTTGAGACTGGCCAGAGGATGGAGCCAGTGCGCGCCGATCTCTTTTTCAACCAGGTGGTGGACATCGCCGTAGATGCGCAGGGTGTGGTCGGGATCGTGACTGGCGAGGGGTACGTGCTTGTCTTGTCACCGGATTGCAGCCAGCCATCGGAGGCCCCGTTTCCCTGCTGGCGCAGCCTTGGGGACTGGGACGGCGGTGCCAACTCCTTCCCGCAGATCGAGACCGGTGACGGGGGGGCGCTTGTGATCTCGAACGTCCGGAGCACGTCGGGCGTCGCGCTCGCAGCATGGATGTATGCCTCTGCCGAACGCCCCCAGGAGGGGCTATGGCGCCCGCTGGGGGGCGGGGAGCAAACGGCATCCGGAGTCACCGTCTCTGCGTTCGCGGCGGGACCCGCCGGCAAGATCGCCGCGATCTCCGACGGCGCCCTCACCGAGTGGGAGGAAGGCGCATGGTCGGCGTCCGCCTCGATTCCAGGGGCGGGCCGTCGCGCGCAGGCCGTGGAGTACCTGGCAGACGGTCGGGTCGCCGTCGGTACTCGGGGTGGCAAATCCGCTACGGATGGGCTCGGTGATCTTCTCGTCCGCGAGGGGGAGGCGTGGGACGCTCTGGCTGAGGCTACCCCTCAGGACGTCCGCGTGCTCCAGACCGCACCCAACGGAGCGCTCGCGGTGGGGGGCGCGTTCAAGTCAGTCGGCGCGATAGGCTCGTGGTCGGTTACCGTCTTCGACAACGGTGTGTGGGCCAGACGCGGCTCTGCCTTTGCCGGTGGCGTAAACGACATTGCCGTCGGGCCAGACGGAGAAGTCTACGCCGTCGGTAATTTCGAGACGGCCGGACAGGTCTCTGCGAACGGGATCGCGCGATGGGAGCCGTCGACTGGAGCATGGAGCGCGTTCGGAGAAGCGCTCGGCGACGGATTCGGCGAGCCCTACGCCGTCGCGGTCGGGACGGATGGGATGATCTACGTCGGCGGCGATGCGTTCGCCTACGACTCGACGAGTGGTCACACGGACGGGTATTACTCACTGGCCCGGTGGGACCCGAACACGGACCAGTGGTCTCGATTCGATCAGGGCTTCGTCTCCACCTTTGCCCCGGTCGTCGCCGCGCTGGCGGTCGGCCTGGAGGGGACGCTTTATGCTGTCGGCGACATTCAAACTGAGGGCTCCAAGGGAGTGCTGTATCGCGAGCCGGGAAGCTCGTCGTGGTCGCCGACCTCGTCTGGCGCTCAGAACACACTGGTTGGAACCGAGTCAGGTCTGGCTGTAGATTTTGGCGGGCGTCTCTATGCGGGGGGCGACTTCGAGGTCTACGACGAGTCCGGGACGGAGCCAGGCCCGCGGAACGTGGCGACGTGGACCGAGGATGAGGGGTGGACGGCCGTGGATGGCGGTCTCTCGTGGCTCGTTCTGGACGTCGCGGTCAGTACGTCGGGGCGGGTTTACGCGGTCGGGCATCCGGGCGAGATGTTCGGAACCGGCGCGGCCGCTTACACCGATGGGTCAGGCTGGATTCGGCTTCCCGTTGAGACTTGGGCAGGGACAGAGGCCGGTACCCGAGTCTGGGTCGACGAGGTCGAATTGGGAGATGGGGTGGTCTATCTCGGAGGGCACTTCCGTGGGCGGGGGCATGACGAGGGGCGGTTCGTGCGGATGGAGCCGGATGGAGCGAACTGGGAGGTCCTCGGCGATGCGGATGGCACCATCGGTCCGATGGCGACTGGGGGAGGCGGCGAGGTGTATGTGGGGGGGGGGTTCCAAGAGGTGAGCGGCGTATTCAGCCCGGCGATCGCGGTCTGGAAAGCTCGGGGGCCGGTGAGCATAGGGCCGGACCCTGAGGATGCCGCACAGATCCGGGTCGGCCCGAACCCCACGCGGGGGCTGCTCCGCGTCTGGTCCGATGTCTCATCGGCCGCCGCTCTCGAGGTCACTCTGTTCGATGCGTTGGGTCGGACTGTCGCCGTATCCCGAGGCGGCGGGCCTTTGGAGCTCGATACGAGCCGCTGGGGCGCCGGACTTTACGTTGTCCGCATCGTGTCTGGAACGGACGTCACGAGCCGGTCAGTCACCGTCCTGCGGTAGACGCACGTGCCGAGTGCAATGGACTGACCACGTTCAGTCGCCGCCTCTAGCTTGCGGCATGACCGAGGCGCCCCCCGAGCCCATCCGATCCGACGCCGAGCGGCTGGCGGCCGAGCCGGCCACGACGTGCCTCAACTGCGGGGCGGTCCTGCCCGGATCGTTCTGCCCGGCCTGCGGCCAGAAAGACCAGCCGCTCCGCCAGCCAGCCCATGTCTTCATCGCCGAGTCGGTCTCGGAGTACTTCGGGCTCGACGGGCGGCTGTGGCGCTCGCTCGGCCTGCTCCTCCTCCGACCGGGGGCTCTCACCGTCGCCTACCTCGACGGCCGCCGGACGCGCTACCTCCGCCCGCTCCGGCTCTACCTCACGGCGACCGTCCTCTTCTTCTTCCTGCTGTCGCTGAAGGACCCGCTCGCCGAGACCACGCAGGTCAGCCGGCTGGCGCCCGTCACCGCCGACTCGATCCGCGTTACCGACCTCGACGACCGGCTGGACGAGAGGAGCCGGTCGACCGCCGCCGTCGCGGGGGCCGTCCGCGCCGCGGCCGCCGAGGTCGAGGGGCTCGGGCCGTCGGTCCGGCTTCGGGCCCTCGCCGACTCCGTCGCGGCCGTCGGGGACGCCGTCGAGCAGGAGCAGGCCCGCGACGACGCGTGGCTCGACCGCGACCTCGAGGACTCGCTCGTCGCCGTCGCCAGCCTGCCGGAGCCGGTCCGCGTCGCGCTCGGGGACACGGGGCAGGTCCAGACCTCCGCGGCGTTCAGCTTCGTGTCGAACGGGGTGTTCGAGCGGCTCCCGAACTGGACCAAGGGCGATCTGGCCCGGCGCATGGACGAGGCCTCGTCGCCCGCCGAGCGCCGGCTCATCGACGCGCAGATCCAGCGGGCCATCCTCGGCCAGATCCCGACCGCGCTCTTCCTCATCCTGCCGGTCTTCGCGCTGCTGCTCAAGCTGTTCTACGTGAGCGGGGCGGGGCGGAAGGCGCGGAGCCGCCCGTCGGCTCGTCCGCCGCTCGTGCCGGGGGCTGGCGCGGCGCCCCACTGGCGGCGCGCGTGGGCGTTCTCGCGGAAGGGCTGGTGGCACGTCCGGCGCTGGCGCCAGCGCCGCCGCCGGCTCAAGGCGCGGCGGAAGTTCGAGCGCTCCAGGAAGCGTCTCATCCGGGGCGCAATCCCGCGGCTGCGGCGGCACATCGGCAGACACCGCTGGCTGCGGCCGTGGCGCGTCCGGCGGCTGCGGTTGCTCCGGCGCGCGCTCCAGGGCAACCGGACGCGCTACTACGCCGAGCACCTCGTCTTCGCCCTCCACGTTCACGCCTACACGTTCCTCGTGCTCTGCCCGGTCCTGTTCGTGTTCTCGGAGGACGCGTCGACCTGGCGGACCCGCCTCGGCCTGGTCTTGCTCTACTCGATCCCCCTGTACTTCCTGATCGCGCAGCACCGGGTCTACGAGCAGAGCTGGCCGAAGACGATCCTGAAATCGAGTCTGCTGGGGATCGTCTACCTCATCATCCTCGCGTTCGGGACGCTCGTGGCGGCGGGCCTCGCGCTGCGGTTGGGGTAGCGGCGGGCGTAGGTTTCGGGTTCCCCGTCGCTCTCGCCGTGTCCGTTCGTCTCGCCCCGTTCGTCGCCGTCCTTCTCGTCGCGTCCGCCTGTCAGGCGCAGCGCTCGCCCACGCCGGACCCGTTGCGGGCCGAGCGGGGGATGGTCGTCTCGGCCGAGGTCAACGCGTCGGCGGCGGGCGTCGAGGTGATGCGCGGCGGCGGCAACGCGGTCGACGCGGCTGTGGCGACGGGCTTCGCGCTGGCAGTCACGTTCCCGGTCGCCGGCAACATCGGCGGCGGCGGGTTCATGGTGATCCGCTTCCCCGACGGCACCGCGACGACCATCGACTACCGCGAGATGGCCCCGGCCGGCGCCACGCGCGACATGTACGTCGACGACTCGACGGGCGCCGTCCGGCCCGACCTCAGCCAGCGCGGACACCTCGCCAGCGGCGTGCCCGGCGCCGTCGCCGGCCTCGTGATGGCGCACGAGACCTACGGCCGCGCCCCGCTGGCGGACGTCCTGGCGCCGGCCATCCGACTCGCCGAGGGCTACCCGCTCAGCCGCGCGGAGGCGGAGTTGATGAACGCCTACGCCGGTCGGTTCGCGGCCTACCCCGGCACCGTCCGCCACTTCACGCAGGCCGAGCCCTTCGAGGCCGGCCAGACGTTCCATCAGCCCGAGCTGGCCGCCGTCCTCCGCCGCATCCGCGACCAGGGTGCCGACGGCTTCTATAAGGGCGAGACGGCCGACCTCCTCGTGGCCGAGATGGAGCGCGGCGGCGGCCTCATCACGCACGCCGACCTCGAAGCCTACCACGCCGTCGAGCGCGAGCCGCTCGTGGGCGACTACCGCGGCCACAAGGTGTTCTCGATGCCGCCGCCGTCGTCGGGCGGCATCGCGCTCATCCAGATGCTCGACGCCGTCGAGCCGTTCGACGTGGCCGGCCTCGGGTTCAACTCGTCGGCGACGGTCCACCTCATGGGCGAGGCCATGCGCCGCGCCTTCGCCGACCGCGCCGAGTACCTCGGCGACCCCGACTTTTCAGACGTCCCGACGGACGAGCTGATCGCCGAGAGCTACACGCGCCGCCGGATGGCCGACTTCGACCCGATGTGGGCCGACTCCAGCGCGGGCGTCGACGGCGGCCTCTCAGAGTCGATGCAGACGACGCACTACTCGGTCGTCGACGCCGACGGCATGGCGGTCTCGGTCACGACGACGCTCAACGGTGGCTTCGGCTCGCTGGTCGTTGTCGAGGGCGCCGGGTTCTTCCTCAACAACGAGATGGACGACTTCACGTCGGCGCCGGGCGAGCCCAACATGTTCGGGCTGGTCCAGGGCGAGGCGAACGCCATCGGGCCGGGCAAGCGGATGCTCTCGTCCATGACGCCGACGATCGTGGAGGACCCGGAGGGTCGGCTGATGCTGGTCGTCGGGAGCCCTGGCGGGCCGCGCATCATCACGGCCGTCTACGAGACCATCCTCAACGTGATCGACCACGGGATGGACGTGCAGGAGGCCGTCGCCGCGCCGCGCGTCCACCATCAGTGGCTGCCGGACGTGCTCTTCGCCGAGCACCAGGGGCTGGCGCAGGACGTGGTCGTGGCGCTCTCGGAGCGCGGCTGGACGGTCGACGAGTCGAGCGGCCACTGGAGCCGCGTCGACGCGATCTACGTGGCCTACGACGAGACGCGCTCGACGACCGACCCCTCCGGCCTCGACGCGGTCCAGGCTGCCGGCCCCGGCCGCGTGCTCTGGGGCGGTGCCGATCCACGCGGCGAGGACGCGGCCGTCGGGTATTGAGGCCGTCCGGGGAGCTCCTCAGGTCACCGGCCCGCCCTCAGCGTCCATCGCCAGCTGGCGGTGCGCGCCGGTCGTGAGCGCCTCCTCGATGGCGTCGAAGGCGCGGTCCACGTCGTCCATCGGGTTCCAGACAAACGGCGCCAGCCGGAGGAGCCGGCCGCGGCGGGCATCGACGTAGACGCCGCTCGTCTTGAGCCAGCGCACGAGCCGGTCGGCGTCGTCGACTTCCAGCACGATCATGGCGCCGCGTCGCTCAGGGGCGCGCGGGGAGCGGACCGCCAGTCCGAGCGCCTCGGCACGCGCGAGGGCCCGGCCGCCCTTCGCGAGCGTGTCGGCCCGGACGGCGTCGATGCCGGCGTCCAGCAGCACGCGGAGGCCCTCCACGGCGTGGTAGAGCGAGGCCACGGCCGTCGTGCCGGCCAGGAAGCGGCGGCGGACGACCGGGTGGTCCTCGGGCTCGGCGTTGAACCCGAACGGGTCGGCGTCGGCGAACCAGCCCGCCAGCCGGGGGCGGAGGTCGAGGCCCGGTCGGACCCAGAGGTACGCGTTGCCAGACGAGCCGCAGGCTTCCTTGAGCAGCCCACCGAAGTAGACGTCGGCGTCGAGTTTTTCGACATTGACCGGGAGCGAGGCCGTCGCGTGGTAGCCGTCGACGGCCAGGAGTGCGCCATGGTGGTGGGCGCGCTCGGCAATCTGGCGGATCGCGTCGTCGGACAGCACCTCGCCGGTCGCGAAGCCGACGTGGGAGACGACGACCCACGCCGTCCGGTCTGTGATGGCATCGAGCACGCCGCCGAGGTCGACGAAGCCGTCGGGCTGGCGGGCGACCTCGACGGGGCGGAGGTCGCGGAGGCCCTGCCAGCGCTGGACCGAGTGGCGGACCGACGGGAACTCAGCGTCGGTCAGGACCACCTCGGTGCGGGCGCCCTCGAACGGGCCGTCGCAGGAGAGCAGTGCCTGGACGGTCCAGTGGACGTTGGGCTGGAGGATGCAGCTTCCGGGCGCGGCCGACAGCAGCGGCGCCACGAAGGCGTCGCCGAGGTCCTCGGGGAGCGACCACCAGCCGGGCTCGTGGCCCAGCCCCCAGCGGTCGGGCACGCGGTTCCAGGCGTCGACGCCGCGCTCGGCCCAGTCCTCGCAGAAGCCGGCCATCATGGCCGGGACGGTCCGGGGCATCAGCCCGTGCGTGAACGCCCGCAGCTCGACGGCGGGCGGGGGCGGGACGACGAATCTGTCGCGGAGGTCGAGCACGGCGGGGCGGGCAGGGGGAAGCGAGTCTACGCGCGGCTGGCGGCGGCGGACGCCAGC
>CAYPVZ010000119.1:0-8110 GCA_964414235.1 uncultured Rhodothermales bacterium
CGCCACGCGGCGGAGCCCGGCCGGGAGGCCCCGCGCGCCATCCAGGCGACGCCGTGCGCGGAGGAGGCGAGGGCGAGCAGGACCAGGTCGAGGCGCTTGGAGGGTGAACGGCCGGCACCTGTGCCGAGTGCCGTACGGAACCGCGCGTTCTCCCGTTGGCCGGAACCGGGGCCGCGCCCGCCCCGGGCTATCTTCCGCCCCCTGCCCGCTCCTCGCTCGGCTCCTGCATGTCCGGCAAGCTCATCGACCGCCTCGTCGCCGCCGCGGTCTTCCTCTACGCCTTCGTCGTCTACGTCGCCACGATGGCGGAGACCACGCCGTTCTGGGACTCCGGCGAGTTCATCGCCATCTCGAACGGCCTGGAGGTGAGCCATCCGCCGGGGGCCCCGTTCTACATGCTGGTGGGGCGCTTCTTCGCCATGCTGGCGCCGCTGTTCGGCGGGCTCTCGCCCGAGCCCATCGCGTTCGCGGTCAACCTGATGTCGCCGATCTGCTCGGCGCTGACGGTGCTGCTGGCGCACCTGGTGATCGTGCGCCTGGTGCGGATCTGGTCCGGGCACCCCGCGACGTGGACGCCGGTGCAGCGGATCGCGGCGAATGCCGGCGGGGTCGTCGGCGCGCTGACGTTCGCCGTGACGGACTCGTTCTGGTTCAACGCCGTCGAGGCCGAGGTCTACGCCATGTCGATGCTGTTCACGGCGCTCGTGGTGTGGCTGGCGCTCGTCTGGCGCGACGCGACGCGGGCCGAGGAGGCCGACCTCGCCAAGCGCGGCCAGCACCCGTTCGGGCTCCACGCCGACCGCTACCTCGTGGCCATCGCCTACCTGTTCGGGCTGGCCATCGGCGTGCACCTGCTCAACGTGCTCACGCTGTTCTTCCTCGCGCTCATCGTCTACTTCCAGAAGGCCGACCGCGAGGCGAGCACGACGGGCGACCGGATCAAGGGGCTGGCGATCACGGCCGTCGTCTCGGTCGTCGCCTTCGGCATCATCTACCCCGGCGTCGTCCAGGTCCTCCCGACGATGGCGGGCGCCAGCGGGGCGCCGGTGCTGTTCCTCGTGGCGCTGGTGGCCGCGCTCGTGGGCGCCGTCGTGTACACGCAGCGCAAGCGGATGCCGGTGGCCAACCTGGCCGCGCTCGTGGTGACGATGGTGATCCTGGGCTACTCGTCCTACGGCCTCATCTTCGTCCGCTCCGCCGCCGACCCGCCGATCGACGAGAACGACCCGGAGACGACGGAGGCCATCGTGAGCTACCTCAAGCGCGAGCAGTACGGCTCGACGCCGCTGCTCTCGGGCAAGACCTACGACAACCGCACCGGCCGCGTCGACGAGGAGACCACCTTCCCGCGCCGCTACTCGTCGCTGCCGCAGCACCTCCAGCTCTACAGCCAGTACGACTCGGACGGGGCGTTCTTCTGGAAGTACCAGCTCGGCCACATGTACTGGCGCTACTTCATGTGGCAGTTCGTCGGCAAGGCCTCCGACGAGCAGGACGCGGCGTGGATCAGCGGCTTCGGCGAGCGCCCGGCCCCCGGGGAGACGCGCTCGGAGCAGTCGTCGCAGAACGTGTACTACTTCCTGCCGCTGCTGCTGGGGCTCATCGGGCTGGTGTACCACGTGCAGCGCGACTGGCGGCGGGCGCTGGCGGTGGGGGCGCTCTTCTTCATCACGGGCGTCGGCATCATCATCTACCTCAACCAGACGCCCTACCAGCCCCGCGAGCGCGACTACTCGTACGTGGCCTCGTTCTTCGCCTTCGCGCTCTGGATCGGCCTCGGCGCGACCGGGCTGGTGGACTGGGTGAGCGAGGCGCTGGCGGGCAAGGCGGCCGGGCTGCGCCGCATCGCCGGGGTGGCGGTGGCCGTGGTCGCCTTCCTGGCCGTCCCCGGCTGGATGGCCAAGGAGAACTTCCACGACCACAACCGCTCGGGCCGCCGCATCGCCTCGGACTTCGCGCGGAACCTGCTGGAGTCGACGGCGCCCAACGCCATCCTCTTCACCAACGGCGACAACGACACCTTCCCGCTGTGGTACCTCCAGGAGGTCGAGGGCGTCCGCCGCGACGTCCGCGTGGTGAACCTGTCGCTGCTCAACACGCCGTGGTACATCCGCCAGCTCCGCGACCAGTGGAGCCGCGAGAGCGCGCCGGTGCCGATGGCGGTGACCGACGCCGACCTCGCCGGCATCTCGGGGCCGCTGGACCAGCGCCCCACCGGCAACCTCGCGCCGACGATCTTCCCCGAGACCGAGGTCGGGCTCCCGGTCGACGCCCGCGCCTTCGCCGACGACCGCATGGCAGGCCGGGTGGCTCCGGGCGACATCCCGGACCAGATGGTATGGACGCTGCGCGGCCAGCCCTACGGCGAGGGCCAGTCGGTCCTCTACACCGCCGACCGGGCGGTCCTCTCCATCCTCCAGGCCGTCGCGGCCGATGGCTGGAAGCGGCCGGTCTACTTCGCCGGGACCGTCGCGCAGGCCTCGGAGCTCGGCCTCCAGGAGTACTTCCAGAACGAGGGGCTGGCGCGGCGCGTGGTCCCGCTCGCCCGCGGCGGCGGCGACCCCGACGGCCACGTCGAGCCCGGGGTGGCGCTGGCGCGGCTCGACCGCTACCAGTTCCGCGGCCTCGACGATCCCGGCGTCTACCACGACCAGAACGCGCGCAACATGGCCGACGGCTACCGCGCCCGGCTGGCCGTCATCGCGCAGCAGCTGGCCGAGCAGGGCCGCCGCGACGACGCCGTGGCGCTGCTCGACCGGCTGGACACGGCCGTCTCGCGCGAGGCCATCCCCGCCAGCTTCTTCTCGCTCCTGACGATGGGCCAGGCCTACGCCGCGGCCGGCGCGTCCGAGAAGGCGGCGGCGTTGCTCCGCGAGACCGAGGACGTCGCGATCCGCGATCTCTCGACCGCGTCGACGCCGAGCGACCAGGAGCGGGCCGCCCAGATCGCCCGCTACGTCCAGACCCAGTACGTCGTCGCCGGGCAGTACGAGGCCGCCGCGGCCTTCTCGGCCCGCATCGCCGAGGTCCTGGGCGACCCCTCGCTCCAGCTCTCGGCCGACGAGTTCCGCTCCATGGAGGCCCAGCGCCAACGCGCGGCCGCCCCCGCCCCCGACAGCGCGGGCTGACGCTCGGGCCCGCCGCGCGCGATCTGCCCTCCACGCCGCCCCCGCCCCGATGTCCCAGCCCCTGCCCGACGCCGACCTCGACCGCGCCGCGGCCGTCCTCGGCGTCGCCGCCGAGCGCGACGGCGCCCTCACCCGGCTCGCGCTGGCGGACCCCGCCAGCGGCCGGCGCCTCGCCGTCGAGGTCACCCGGACCGACACGGGCGCGGCCATCGTCAAGGTCTACGGAACCGAGTCGCACCTTGAGCTCCACGACTGCGCCGGCCTCGTAACGTCGGAGGACCTCGGCGAGGTCATCTTCTTCGCGCGCGGCGGCGGCCGCGTGGCCGGGCTCGTCATCGAGCGCGAGGCGGCCTGTTCGCTTTACGCCAACGTCTCGGAGCGCCTGCTCTCGGCCGACTTCCTGACGGTGGCGCCGGAGGTGGCCCAGGCCGCCGTCGTCCTCTCGCTGAGCGAGCCGCTCTTCGAGGGCGACTGGTCGCCCGAGACCGCGGACGACGCGTGACCGACGCGCGGGAGGACGACGGCGAGGCCGAGGGCGGGCTGGAGGTCCACCTCGCCCACACGGGCCGCCAGCTGGACGAGGCCGCGGTCCGCGCCGTCGTGGATGCCGTCTGTGCGGGCGAGGGCGCCACGGTCGCCAGCCTGGGCATCGTCCTGGGCGACCACGCGCTCGTCCACGAGCTCAACCGCGAGTGGCTCGGGCACGACTACGAAACCGACGTCGTCTCGTTCGTGCTCGACGAGGAGGCGCAGGCGCGCGGCGAGATCGACGGCGAGGTCTACGTCGACCTCGACACGGCGGCCGAGCGCGCGCCCGAGTTCGGCGTGACGATGGAGCACGAGGCGCTCCGCTACGTGGCGCACGGCGTGCTCCACCTCGTGGGCCACGACGACGCGACGGACGCGATGCGGGCCGCGATGCGAGCCCTGGAGGATCGGTACCTCGGCGCCGCCGGCCTCGGCTAGAGGACGCGGCACGAGTCCGCCGCTGGCGGCGCGTCCCGCCCTACCCCACCAGCTTCCGCAGCGGCTCGGCGACGCGGACGACGTGCTTCGCCGTCGACATGATGTAGAAGTGGATCCCCGGCACGCCGGCGTCGATCAGTTCTTCCGCCTGCCGACGCGCCCACTCGACGCCGACGTCCGCCACGTGCTCGTCCCTGGCGGCCTCCACCTCCGCCGCCAGCGCCTCCGGGATCTCGGTCTGGAACGCGCGCGGGAGCGACTGGAGCTGGCGCTTCGAGGTCAGGATCTTGAGGCCCGGCACGACGGGCACGTCGATCCCGACGTCCCGGCACTTCTCGGCCCACGCCAGGAAGTGCCGGTTGTCGAAGAACATCTGCGAGACCACGTAGTCGGCCCCGGCGTCCACCTTTCGCTTGAGGTTGAGGACGTCCCAGGTCAGGTTCGGCGCGTCGGCATGCTTCTCGGGGTAGCCGCCGACGCCGATGCAGAAGCCGGTGGGCGCCGCGTCGAGGAGGTCTTCGAGGTAGCTCCCCTCGTTCATGGCCCGGATCTGGGCCACGAGGTCGCAGGCGTACTCGTTGCGCGTCCGGTCGGGGCGGACGGGCTTGATGACGCCCGTGTCGTCACCGCGGACGGCGAGGACGTTGTGGATGCCCAGGTAGTGGAGCTCGATGAGGGCGTCCTCGGTCTCCTCCTGCGTGAACCCGCGGCAGAGGATGTGCGGGACGGCGTCGATCCCGAACCGGTGCTGGATGGCGGCGCACAGGCCGAGCGTGCCGGGCCGCTTCCGCTTGACGCGCTTGCGGATCGTCCGGTCGGGCATCTCCTCGTAGACCGCCTCCGCGCCGTGGCTTGTGACGTCGATGAAGGGCGGCCGGTACGGAGCGAGCGCCTCGACCACGCTGAGCACGTCGGCGACGGAGCTCCCGCGCTTGGGCGGGATGATCTCGTACGAGAAGAGCGGGCCGTCGGCCTGCGCGTAGTGCTCGGTGACCTTCATGCGTCCGGGGGCGTCCGTTCAAGATCGGACACGCCGACGGCGACCGCCAGCGTGGCGCCCGTTAGTTCCGACGAAGCCAGAGGTCCTCGACGAACGGGTTCGGGGGCGGCCCCGCCTCTGGCGTCGCTCCGCGGGCAGCGACCGCCCGGCGGGCCTGCTGGTCTTCCAGGATGTCGCGGAGCCGGACCGGGACCATCTCGCCGCGGGCTGTGGCCCGCTGGCGGCGCGCGGCGGAGTCGAACGGGAGCGTGTCCTCGGGCAAGAGGAGCCGGAAGGCCGTCACGCCCGCCCACACCGCCATCAGCAGGGCCGCGGGGACCGCGAACGCGAAGAGGGCGACGGCGAGCGACACGGCGGCTACTCGGCGGGCTCCGGCTCGGGGGCCGGCTCTGCGGGCGGCGTCCCGAACAGCTCGGGGTCGGCCTGGAGGACGAGCGGCGGCGCCTCGGCCTCGATGGCGTCGGCCTCGGTCTGCGCCTCCTCCACCTCCGCCGCCAGCACGTCGGCCGGGACGGCGGACTGCTCCTCGAACGTACCGCGGAAGGCGAAGTCGAGGTAGGTGAAGCCAAAGAAGACGAGCAGGAACGCCGCGCTGCTGAGGAAGATGAGCGTGTTCGTCCCCGAGTGCTCGTACTTGAGCCCCATGAAGCGCGAGGCAACCCAGTAGACCTTCGTCGCGGCGATGCCGAGCGCGATCGGGACGCTCAAGAAGCCCACCGGGAGCGCCCAGAAGTGGAACTCCAGGCCGAAGACGTCGGCGTAGCCGCGCTCCCAGAGCGCCAGGACGACGGTGAGGAGGGTGAGCCCGACGAGGATGCCGAACGTCTTCTTGAGCGTCGCCGCGTCGAAGACGTGGTGGCCGCCGTGGCCGGTGTGCTCCTCGTGTCCCTCGGTGTGTGCGTGGTCGGCCATGGTCGGCTAGATGAGGTACATGAGGGGAAAGACGAAGATCCAGATGATGTCGACGATGTGCCAGTACAGGCCCACGTTCTCAACCGGCGTATACCATACGCTCGAATAGTCTCCCCTCATCGAGAAGAACACCAGGAACGATATAGCGATGATCCCGATGATGATGTGGAGCGCATGGATCCCTGTCATCACGAAATAGATCGAGAAGAAGAGGCCCGCACGCGGCTCGGAGAAGATGGTCTCCTTGGTGGGCTCGCCCCGCGCTTCGCGCTCGCTCCCCGATGCCCGCGCCGCCTCGCTGGCGACCGCCGCGTCCAGCGCCACACCCGGCCCGACCTCCTCGACGGCGGCCGGCCGGCCACCCGCGATCGGAGCAGCGCTTTCAGCCAGCGACGACGCCTCGGCCATTCCATCGGCGACGGGACCTGCGGAAGCCCCCGGACCGGCCTGATCAGGCCCGACCGCTGCTCCGTGCTCGCCCTCGTGTGTCGGCGCCACGAACACCGGCTTCAGCTCCGTCGCTCCCGTGTAGTCGCTCACGCGCCGGGTGCCCTCATGAAGCTGAAAGTTGATGCCCGGAAAAATGCCCTCGTGGAATTTGTGGGTGTACTCGAAGTACTTGACCACCAGGAAGACCAACGCCAGAGCGATGGTCGCGACGAGGTTGCCGATGAGCACGCGCCGGTTGTCGATCTGCGCGCCACGAATGGCCCAGGCCATCGTGAGCGACGACAGGAGGAGCACGAGCGTGTTCAGCGCGCCGAGGACCGTGTCCAGCTGGAGGCTGGCGGCCTCGTAGACCTCGGGGTAGAGGACGCGGAAGATGCCATACGCCACGAACATCCCGCCGAAGAGCAGGATCTCCGTCGCTAGGAACAGCCACATCCCGAGCTTCGAGGACTCGAACTGCTGCTCCGACGACACGAAGTAGTGCCGGAGCCTCGACGGGTGGAGCTGGCCGTCATGCCCGACGAGCATGTGCTCCTCGTGGCTGTGCCCGTCGTGGTGTCCGGCGTCGTGCGCGACGTGGGGGTCGTCGACCGTGACCGTGGGGAGGGTCGCCATCAGAAAAGGGGGGTTCGGGGCGGGGCGCGCTTAGTAGTCGGTCGCGGAGTCCGGCTGGCGGGTCCCGTCGTCGACGGTCTGATCCATCTCCTGCGGGCCGCCGACCTCGACGTCGGGGACGGGCGCACCGCCCTGGCTGTCGCCGGAGGTGTGGAAGAGGACCTCGTAGTCGTACGGCCCGTGGGTCACGAGCGGCGTGTGGTGGAAGTTGTGATGGTCCGGCGGGCTCGTCGTGTGCGTCCACTCCAGCGTGGCGCCGCCCCACGGGTTGCCCGGGGCCCGCTTCGTCTTCTTGCGCAGCGATAGGAGCCCGTTGACCAGGACGACCAGAAGCCCGAGGCCGAGCACGTAGCTCCCGATGGTCGAGACGCGGTGGAGCGGCTCCAGCCACGGCATGTCCGGGTAGTCGTAGTACCGGCGCGGCATGCCCTGGCTGCCCATGACGAACTGGATGAAGAACGTCAGGTTGAAGCCGACGAACACGAGGAAGGCCGAGATCTTGCCCAGCGTCTCGTTGTAGAGCCGACCGGTCATCTTGGGCCACCAGTAGTGGATGCCGCCCAGGAAGGCCATCACCGTCCCGCCCATCATCACGTAGTGGAAGTGGGCGACGACGAAGTAGGTGTCGTGGAGGTGGATGTCGACCGCCAGCGCGCCGACCATGATGCCGGTCACGCCGCCGATCGTGAACAGGAACAGGAACGTCAGCGCGTAGAGCATCGGCGTCTTGAGCCACACGCTCCCCTTGTACATCGTCCAGATCCAGTTGAAGATCTTGATGCCGGACGGGATGCCGATGAGGAACGTGATCATCGAGAACACCACGCTCGACACCGGGCTCTGGCCCGACGTGAACATGTGGTGGCCCCAGACGAGGAAGCCGAGCAGCGCGATCGCCACCGACGAGAGCGCGACGGCCCGGTAGCCGTAGACCCGCTGGCGGCTGAACGTCCCCATCAGCTCCGAGACCACGCCGAAGGCGGGCAGGATCATGATGTAGACGGCCGGGTGGCTGTAGAACCAGAAGAAATGCTGGAAG
>CAYPVZ010000120.1:0-8057 GCA_964414235.1 uncultured Rhodothermales bacterium
AGCAGCACCGGCACGCCGACGAGGAACAGCGGCAGCGCCGCGACGGCGTCGGCGACGAGCGCCAGCCGGGCCGTGCGGCGGCGCTGCGGCGGGACCGACCGCAGCCGCCGCGCCTGCACCCCGAGGTCGACCACGAACAGCGCCGTCAGCGCCCACTCCGCGCCGCGCGCCCGCGCCGGGTCCACGAACCCGGGCAGGAGCGAGAGGGGGACGTAGACGGCGGCGGCCGTCGCGGCGGCGGCGACGAGGACGTCCCAGGCGACGTCGCGCGTACGCCGGAGCGCGGTCGGGTCGATCACGCGGGCAGGGGCGGGGCGCGGCAAGATCGCGCCCGGCGGGCGCCGGATGTCGCCCGGGAGGCGCCCCTCCCCGCTGCAGGGGAGGCGCGCGGCCGAGGCCTGCCCGATCCTTGGAGCGTCACCCCGTACGCGATGCGCCTCCTCCTCCTCGGCCTCCTCCTGGCGACGGGCGCCGCCGCCCAGCCGACCGGTCTCTACCTCACCGGCGGCTTCGCCCGGAACCGCATCGACGCCGACCGGCTGGCGCTGCTCGGCGAGACCTACAGCGCCTACTACGCCGCCCGCCTCGACGGCGACGTCCAGCTCCTGCCGAGCGACGCCGACGCGTTCGTGGTCGGCGCGACGGGCCGGCTCAACCCCGGCGGCTTCGCTGCCGCCTTCGGCTACCAGTACGGCCGAGCCACGTTCGACGCCACCTCCGAGTTCGAAGACGGCTCCGGCGACCACGTCGCGACGCGGACCCTGGACCACGCCTTCTGGGTCGAGCTCTCGTTCGAGCTCGGGCCGCTCGCCGTCGGCGGGCACGCCGGCGGGCTGGCGCGGGGGACGCGCATCGAGTCGGCCACGGTGTACCCGGACGGGTCGGAGAGCCTGGGCTCGGAGTACCGGCTCAACGGCATCTACACCGCCTCGACCAGTTTCCTGGAGGCCGGCCCCGTCGTCGCGCTCCAGATCGGCGACCGCCTCCTGATCCCGGTCCGGGTCCTCTTCCCGTTCGAGATCGACGACACGCGCCTCCCGGCGCTCGACTTCGACACCTACCAGGGCAACGACTCCTTCCCGCGCGACTTCGACCGGTTCGTGGTGGACTCCGCCGGCAACGACGACGGCGCAGCCGTCAGCGACCGGGACTTCGTCGGGCGCCGGATCGTGGTCGGCCTCGAACTCCGTCTGTTCTAGCCATGCGCCTCCTCCCCCTCGCCCTGCTGGCGCTCCTCGCGGCGGGCTGCGACGCCCTCGGCGGCACCGACGACGCCATCGGCCTCATGGACGACCTCGACGGCACGTGGTCGATCGGGGTCACCAACGAGCTGATCCGGACCGACGGCACGGTCCAGCCCATCGCCCCGATCCCGAACGACGTCTACTCGGACCCGCCGCCGCTCTTCGAGGTCTCGCGCACCCAGACCCAGTGCGGATCGTTGGACTCGAACGTGTCCGACAGCGACCGGATCGCGCGGGCCTACGGGGACGGCGGGGCGTCCCTCTGCGACGTCCTCACGGCCGACGGCGACGCCAAGCGGATCATCTTCATCGGGCGCGGCGCCGCGAGCACCGACGTCGTCGGCACCATCCGGGAGGCCTCGGCGGGCCGCCACGTGTGGGACTTCTACCGGCCCCTCGGCGACGGCACCACGCGCCGGTTCCGCTGGACGCTCACGCCCGCCTCGTCATGACCCGCGCCCTCCTCCTCGCCATCGCCGCCGCGCTCGCGCTCACCGCCAGCGGCTGCGACTATCTCACCGCCGGCTGCCTCTACGACGACACCGGGTGCGCGCTGCCGGGCGACTGGCGGCTCGTGAGCATCGACGGCGAGACGGCGAGCGGCCGCATGGAGATCGCCGAGGGCTTCGTCGACCGGGAGACCTACGCCGTGCTCCCGACCGGCAACGAGCAGTACCCCGAGATGCGCGGCTCGAGCCCGGCCGACTACTCCCTCGACCCCGACACGCCCCAGCGGTTCGACCTCGACCTCTGGCGCATGGAGGTCCCGGAAGGCGTGATCTACGTGGACCTCCTCGGCCGCGTCGAGGTGGACGGCGACCGCCTGACGTACCACGTCATCAGCGCCCGCGCCAAGCTCATCTTCAACGGCGGCGGGTCGATCGGGCTTCCGTTCCCGCTCTTCCAGGAGCCCGGCACCGTCCTCGTGTTCGAGCGGTAGCGGGTGCCGGCCGGCGTCGCCCGCCGCGCGAACCCGGCACGCGGGCGGGCGTGGCATCCCCATGGCGACCTCCTCTGACGGCGCCCGCGGCGACCGGCGGGCCGCGCGGGCGAGCCTCGGCCGCGGCGGCCCGGGCACTCCCCTCCCCGACCTCACCTTCCGCGAGCGTCTCGGCGCGCTGAAGCACCTGCCGCCGCTGTTCCGGCTGGTCTGGGGCACGAACCCCTTCCTGTTCGTCGTCAACGCCGTTCTCCGCATCGTCCGCGCGCTCGTGCCGCTGGCGATGCTCTGGGTCGGCAAGGAGATCGTCGACGCCGTCGTCGCGCTCATCGGCGGGTCGTACGCGCTGGGCGACACGTTCGACGCCGGACGCTGGTTCGACACCGCGCCGGGGACGCGCATCGCCGTCCTGCTGGCGGCCGAGTTCGGGCTCGCCCTCCTCAGCGACCTCCTCGGGCGCGGCACCGCGCTCTGCGACTCGCTGCTCGGCGACCTCTTTACGAACGAGACGAGCGTCCGCCTCATGCGCCACGCCGCGGCGCTCGACCTCACCCACTTCGAGGACGCCGATTTTTACGACCACCTGGAGCGCGCCCGCCGCCAGACCACCAGCCGGCTCGTGCTGCTCAGCCAGGTCTTCGGGCAGGCCGAGAGCGCCATCACCGTCGTCTCGCTCGGCGTCGCGCTGGCCGTCTACAGCCCGTGGCTGCTCGGCATCCTCGCCGTCGCCCTCGTGCCGGCCTTCCTCGGCGAGGCCCACTTCAACGCCCAGAGCTACTCCCTCGCCTACTCGTGGACGCCCGAGCGCCGCGAGCTCGACTACCTCCGCTACGTCGGCGCCAGCGACGAGACGGCCAAGGAGGTCAAGATCTTCGGCCTCAACGACTACCTCGCCGAGCGCTACCGCGTCCTCGCCGACGCCTACTACCGCGTCAACCGCTCGCTCGCGCTCCGCCGCGCCGGCTGGGGCGCCCTGCTGGCGGCCGTCGGGACCCTCGGCTACTACGCCGCCTACGCCGTCATCCTGGTCCAGACCGGCCTCGGGCTCTACACGCTCGGCACGCTCACCTTCCTCTCGGGCTCGTTCGCGCGCATGCGGTCGCTGCTCGAAGGCATGCTCCAGGCCTTCTCGTCCGTCTCCGGGCAGGCGCTCTACCTGGAGGACCTCTTCTCGTTCTTCGAGATCGAGCCGCGCGTCGTCTCGCGGCCGGACGCGCCACCCGTCCCGCAGCCCATCGAAACCGGCTTCGTCTTCGAGGACGTCGGCTTCCGCTACCCGGGCTCCGACCACTGGGCCGTCCGCCACCTCTCGTTCACGCTGCGCGCGGGCGAGGCGCTGGCGCTCGTCGGCGAGAACGGCGCCGGCAAGACGACCCTCGTCAAGCTCCTCGCCCGCCTCTACGACCCCGACGAGGGCCGCATCCTCCTCGATGGCCGCGACCTGACGACCTACGACCTCGACAGCCTCCGCTCGTCCGTCGGCGTCATCTTCCAGGACTTCGTCCGCTACCACCTCACGGCCTCCGAGAACATCGCCGTCGGGCGCATCGCCGCGCGCGAGGACCGGCCGCGCATCGAGACCTCCGCGCAGCGCTCCCTCGCGGACGCCGTCATCGCGTCGCTCCCCGAGGGCTACGACCAGACGCTCGGCAAGCGCTTCAAGAGCGGCGTCGACCTCTCGGGCGGGCAGTGGCAGAAGGTGGCCCTCGGCCGCGCCTACATGCGCGACGCCCAGGTCCTCATCCTCGACGAGCCGACGGCCGCGCTCGACGCCCGCGCCGAGTACGAGGTCTTCGAGCGCTTCAAGGACCTCACCGAGGGCAAGACGGCCGTCCTCATCTCGCACCGCTTCTCGACTGTCCGCATGGCGGACCGCATCCTGGTGCTGGAGGGCGGCACGGTCGAGGAGGTCGGCACGCACGAGGAGCTGCTGGCGAATGGCGGGCGCTACGCCGAGCTGTTCGAGCTCCAGGCCCGGGGCTACCGCTGACGCGGAGACGGCGCCCACCGCCCCGCTGGCGGCGCGCCTCGCCAGCCGGGCACGGACGATTGTGAAGGGCCTGCCACTCGACCGAAGACGCCCGCCACTCGACCGAAGACGCCCGCCACATCGTCGGAGACGTCTGCCACTCTGCCGAAGACGTCCGCCAGTCTATCGGAGATGCCCGCCACGGCACTGAAGACTGTCCCCACCCTGTCGGAGACGCTCGCCATCCCGTCGGAGGCGCCCGCCACCGCACCGGAGACCGTCGCCACGTCGCCGGAGGCCGTCGCTATGGCATCGGAGACGCTCGCCCCCGCGCCGGAGGCGCCCGCCAGGAGGTCCGAGGCGGGCGCCACGCGGGCTCCCGCGTTACGCGCGGCGCGAGACGGCCGTGCGGTCCCGGCCCTGCCGCGCGACCATCCACTGCGGGTAGAGCGCCGACGGCTCCGTGAGCTCGTCGAGGCGGGCCAGCTCGTCGTCGGTGAACGTGACGTCGACGGCGCCGAGGTTGTCGTCGAGCTGCGCCGGCTTCTTGGTGCCGATGATGACGCTCGTCACGCCGCGCCGCTGGAGCAGCCACGCCAGCGCGAGCTGCGGGACCGTCTTGCCCTTGGCCTGCGCCATCTCGTCGAGCGCCTCGACGACGTCGTACCCGCGCTCCTTGTCGACGGGCGGGAAGTCGAACGAGGAGCGGCGCGAGCCCTCGGGGCCCTCCTCGCCGCGGCGGAACTTGCCGGTCAGGAAGCCGCCGGCCAGCGGGCTCCAGACCATGATGCCGAGGCCCTCCTCGACCGCCGTGTCGACCAGCTCGTGCTCCAGGTCGCGCCCGACGAGGCTGTAGTAGGCCTGGAGGCTGACGAAGCGCGGCCCGTCGTGCGCATCGGCGACGGCGTTCGCGCGCATGATGTGGCGCACGGCGTAGTTCGAGACGCCGACGTAGCGGGCCTTGCCGGCCTGCACGACGTCCGCGAGGGCGCGCATCGTCTCCTCGATGGGCGTCACCGGGTCCCAGCCGTGGACCTGGTAGAGGTCCACGTAGTCGGTCCCGAGGCGCTGCAGGCTGCCGTCGATGCTGGCGAGGATGTGCTTGCGCGAGAGCCCGACGTTGTTGACGTCGCCGGTGCCCTGGGCCGCGGCGTCGCTCATCGCCCCGCGCACCTTGGTGGCGATGACGACCTCGTCGCGGGTCGCGGCGCTGTTCTTCAGCGACTGGCCGAGGATCTCTTCGCTCTGGCCGCGCGAGTACACGTCGGCGGTGTCGAAGAAGGTGATGCCGGCGTCGAGCGCGGCGTGGACGAGGCGGTCGGCGCCGTCCTGGTCGGAGACCTCGCCGATGCCGTAGAAGCCCTCGCCGAACGTCATCGCGCCGAAGCAGAGGGCGGAGACCTTGAGGCCGGAGCGGCCGAGTGTGCGGTATTCCATGGGGACAGAGGGGAATGCGCGGCGCCAACCGAGCGGGCGCGCGCGGGGTTCGGGCGTCGCCGTTTCGTCACACGCCGGCCGCTGGCGACGGGCGCCGCCAGCGGGGCGTCTCACCGCGCGAGGCGGGGAGCGGCCTGAAAATCGGGGCCGCGGTGAACGCGGGCGGCCCCGGGCGGTACCCTTTCGTATCCCTTCTTCCCGGCCTATGTCTCACGCCGCACCCGAATCGCCCCGCGGGCGCTACCTCGCCGCTCTTTCTCTCGCTGCGCTCGGCGTCGTCTACGGCGACATCGGCACGAGCCCGCTCTACGCCATCCGCGAGAGCTTCAGCGAGATGTACGGCGTCGAGCCCTCGCCGGAGAACATCCTCGGCGTGCTCTCGCTCATCTTCTGGAGCCTCATCATCGTCATCTCGATCAAGTACCTCGCGTTCGTGATGCGGGCGGACAACCGGGGCGAGGGCGGCATCATGGCGCTGACGGCGCTCGTGACGCCGCGGCGGCAGGCGGCGCCCGGCGGGGCTGGCGCGCCCGCGCCGTCGTCGTTCACGGCCCGGCGGCGCAACGCGCTGGTGCTCATCGGCCTGTTCGGGGCCGCGCTGCTCTACGGCGACAGCATGATCACGCCGGCCATCTCGGTCCTCTCGGCCATCGAGGGCCTGGAGGTGGCCACGCCGGTCTTCCAGCCGTTCGTCATCCCGATCACCGTCGCCATCCTGATCGCGCTCTTCGCCATCCAGTACCGCGGGACGGCCGGCATCGGCAAGGTCTTCGGGCCGGTCACGCTGCTGTGGTTCCTCACGCTGGCGACGCTCGGGGCGATCCAGGTGGTCCAGCACCCCGGCGTGTTCGCGGCGCTGAACCCGCTCTACGGCCTCGGCTTCTTCGTCGAAAACGGCGTGCGCGGCTTCCTCGTCCTCGGCTCGGTGTTCCTCGTCGTGACGGGCGGCGAGGCGCTCTACGCGGACATGGGCCACTTCGGCATCCTGCCCATCCGCCTCACGTGGTTTGCCATCGTGCTGCCGTCGCTGCTGCTGAACTACTTCGGCCAGGGCGCGCTGATGATCGCCAACCCGGCGACGGTCGAGAACCCGTTCTTCCTGATGGTGCCCGGGCCGGACTGGATGATCTACCCCATCGTCGGGCTGGCGACCGCGGCGACGGTCATCGCCAGCCAGGCCGTCATCTCGGGTGCGTTCTCACTGACGCGGCAGGCGGTCCAGCTCGGCTACCTGCCGCGCCTGGAGATCCGCCAGACGTCGTCGCGCGAGATCGGCCAGATCTACATCCCCGCGCTCAACTGGGTGCTGCTCATCGCCTGCGTCGGGCTCGTCTTCGGCTTCCGCTCGTCGTCCGCGCTGGCGGCGGCCTACGGCGTCGGCGTGACGACGGACATGGTGTTCACGACGATCCTGTTCATCGTCGTCGCGCGGCGGCTGTGGAAGTGGTCGGTCCCGGCCGTGGCCGCCATCGGCGTCGTGTTCCTGATCATCGACCTCGGCTTCTGGGGCGCCAACCTGCCCAAGATCCCGGGCGGCGGCTGGTTCCCGCTCGTCATCGCGGCCATCGTGTTCACGATCATGACGACGTGGAAGAAGGGCCGCGAGCTGATCGCGACCCGCCTCGCCGACGATGCGCTCCCCTTCGAGGCCTTCGTCGCCGACGCCTCGATCGACACGCTCCCCCGCGTCGACGGCACGGCCGTCTTCATGTCCGGCGACTACGACCGGACACCGACGGCGCTGCTCCACAACATCAAGCACAACCACTGCCTCCACGAGCGCGTCGTCCAGGTGACGGTCGAGACGCAGGAGATCCCGGAGGTGGATGAGGCCGACCGCGTCTCGATCAACGAGATGGGCAAGGGCTTCTGGCGCATCCGCCTGTGCTACGGGTTCACCGAGGCGCCGGACGTGCCGGCCGCGCTGGCGGCCATCAGCCGGCCCGAGCTCCCGTTCGAGCCGATGCGGACCTCGTACTTCCTCGGCCGCGAGCGCGTCTTCTCGACCTCGAAGCCGGGCATGGCGCGCTGGCGTGAGAAGCTGTTCGCCATCATCTCGAACAACTCGCGGAGCGCCACGGCCTTCTTCGAGATCCCGCCGAACCGGGTCGTCGAGCTGGGCGCGCAGGTCGAGATCTGATGCGGATCGCCTGCCCGAAATGCACCTGGGAGCCGGCCGCGTCGGACCGGTGGTCGTGCGCGTGCGGCCACCGCTGGCACACGTTCGACACCGGCGGCCAGTGCCCGGCCTGCCGGCGCGTCTGGCGCGACACCCAGTGCCTCGCCTGCACGCGCTGGTCGAAGCACCACGACTGGTACCACGACCTGCCGCCGGTCGACGCTCTTCTCGACGAGGTGGCCGCCCCAGGCCCGGCGGTTGCGCGGGGGGGCCCCCCCCCCCGCGGCACCCCCGGGGGCGACCCCCACGGGCCGGAGGGGCGGAGGGCGGACCCGCGGTGCACCGCGC